>JAOUJM010000134.1 GCA_029883265.1 Gammaproteobacteria bacterium | reverse complement strand
TATTCATACCCAGGGATTGATTCGTGTCGGAAAAAACTCCCAGACCATCGTTTTTATAAATGCGGTTTCCTTGTCCTGAGTTACCCACGACCATATCCAAATCCCCGTCATCGTCCACATCACCTAACCCAATTGAGAAGCTGGTATTCATACCCAGGGATTGATTCGTGTCGGAAAAAACTCCCAGACCATCGTTTTTATAAATGCGGTTTCCTTGTCCTGAGTTACCCACGACCATATCCAAATCCCCGTCATCGTCCACATCACCTAATCCAATTGAGAAGCTGGTATTCATACCCAGGGATTGATTCGTGTCGGAAAAAACTCCCAGACCATCGTTTTTATAAATGCGGTTTCCCTGATTAACATTCCCAACGACAATATCCAAATCGCCATCACCATCCACATCGCCTAGCTTAATGGATCGACTATTATTTGTGCCTAAGACTTGACTTGAATCTTTATAATTACCTTGGCCATCGTTCTTATAAACTCGGTTACCCTGACCACCACTGTTACCCACAACCATATCCAAATCCCCATCGCTATCTATGTCGCCTAACGCAATTGAGTAACTAGATTTAGATTGGAGGGATTGCAAACTATCTACATAGGCCGGAATTATGTCAATCGGACTTGACGATTTTGCTTTAACTCCAGCTACACTTTCCAGTACATTAGCAGTAGTTACTGCCGCTAAATCAATTCCCGACGCAGAACTGCTATCCAACGCATCCAATGAAAAACCCTGACGGGATTTCAATATTGGAGAGTCCCCTAAAGTTATTGCCACCTCATGACTAGCAGCTCCTTGGGCAACAGTAGCACCAGTACCAAAACTATTATCAGCAACAGGCAAACTAAAGTCACTAACAGTCGCATTATTTACCCTGACTTCCTGATCAAAAGGAACAATTAACTGATCACCTGCGTCACTCAAAGTATTTTGATTGACATCCAAATAGCGTGCTAATCCCTTAACAACTGGCGCACTACCACCTCCCGTGATAAAAAATTCAGATAAAACCGCTTTGCTATTATTTACATTACCCGTTGTAACAATCGGTGTCACTTCAAACGTAATTTGGGTGGGTACGTCGAGTTCTACCAGGGTGTAATTTGATGACGTAGCATCTTCAATGAGTTCACCATTTCGATACCATTTGAAAACAGAAACCAACTCGGGGTCACCATCAACATCGTTGAATTGATAATGACCTGTTAATTCGTCTCCTACCAATGCGTAACCTCCATTCCCATCGGTAATGCGCACTTCACTTGCAAACGGCGGACTATTTAATACGGTTATCGCTGCACTGATACTAACTTGTCCATTTGTGATCCCCGCATCTGCAACCGGTGTGACTTCAAAAGTGATTTGTTTGCCGCTATCTTCTCTTTGTAATACATAACTCGTTTCGATGGCATTCTCAATTGATTCTCCATCGCGAAGCCACCGAAAACCTGACTCCCTCTCCACATCGCCATCTGCATCTAAAAACGTATAATCACCCAGCAAGGTATGTCCAACAAAAATATCACCCTCAACACTATTCGAAATACTTATCTCTGTGGCAATAGGTGCACTATTCATTACTGTTACACCATCGACTTCATGAGTGCTACCTCTCAATACACCACTCGCCGCAACCGGTGTTATTTCCAGTTCAATATATTTGCCGCTATCCTCTTTTACTAATTGATAAGTTTGAGAAGTCGCTTGTTGAATGGTCTCGCCATTTCGAAACCATTGAAAAATCGTATCACCCTCAGGATCATTATCATCATCTTTGTATTCGTATACGGCAGTTAAAAGATTTCCTACTAAAATATCACCACCGTCGCTGTCGCTTGTTGATGCAGACTTGATGTAGGGCGAACTATTTGTGCCTTGAGAAGTCGAAATCGCGTTACTACAAGCGATAAGAGTCGTTGTTAAAAAACAGAAGAATAGTAGACGATTTATTTTCTTGCAGTACATCGTATATCCTTATACGTTCGGTAAACATTCAGAAAAACTGCTTCCGGGTAAAGACTGCTTTGATCTATAGATTGCTAACGTAGTTGTCTTTAATTCAGCCCGACACTCTAATCTGTGGGTAAAATATCGAGTTAGAGTTCATTTTATACTCAATAGAAAGTCCATCATTGGCCAACTTGCCAAGCTATAGAACGATGCCATTGTCACGATAATGAATTATTCTTTCAACCGAATCAACCGCACTATAATTGATTTTGTATTGGAGAGGTTTCACTATATATCTTTTAAAATCACTTTGTTCTTGATTTTTTTATCAATTATTATCAATGTTAAGGCATAATTTCCGATATTATTGACACTTTTGTCAATTATTAAGATTGCAAAATGAAAGGAATAAATGTGCATAACTAGGCGTTTGAGGCACTTCTTAAGCAAGTTTTAGAGGCCGCTAAAGCGCAAAAACTGGATAGCCAAACACTGGCTCGACGGGCATCGATTACCCCGGAAACCTCGTCTCGGATGAAACAGCGTAAGGATGGCAAATTCTCAACACTGCATGATTTAGCCAAAGTGGTGGGATTACGGTTTCAACTCGTTCGCGATGATGACACCGTAGATGCGATTCAGCGAGGGGCATTTTTTGAATGAGTGATCGTCAAGCGGTGATTTGGACTCGTGCGGGTGGAGATCCTATTAAGATGGGGGATCTAGTCATTACCGATACTGAATCCCGTTTTACCTATACCCCAGGTTTTCTTGAGCACACTCGCCTATCGGGTTTATCGCTCTTAGCGACCCTTGCCCTCTTTGCTAATCAAACCATCACCTAACGCTCAAAAGATCGGATTCCTTTTTTGCCTCGATTAATGACCTTAGTGCCCGGCTATGGACACAATAGTATTCAGCGAAATATTATTACGCGCATTCTAAAGAGTACCGGACAATCACCAAAACCTGGATTGGATACCCACTGGGCTTTATTGTTAATGGATGGACATAACGGGATAGGCCATATCGACGTTTTTCGTGATGATCGCGTAGCCGAACACTGGTATCAAAATCGCCATATCATTGAATCGGACTCGGCAAGTCGATCGGCATATTGATCGTTTCTCAAAGAAGACATGCAATATCAGCCGGTTGATATTGATGTAGAAACGGTCCATCAAATCGTTGGGCCCACGCCTTCTGTCGGCGGGATGATACTGAAATTGTTAGTGGTCATTCCCGACACACATCAATGGCACGGTGAGTCTGCACCCCCCGGAACGCAGTGCGTTGAACATCAGCGCTATGTGGATGTGTTATTAAAAGTCGAGCCGAATGAATATCAAGGTGTGATTGCATTTTATTGAAACCATCCTCATTTCCTTGAACCACACAAGAATTTCTCTGTCACGTTTTCTTATCCGAGCATTGCGTGACATTAGTGGGTTAACGTCTTGTATTAGTGGTAAAACATGGAAGACAACTTATAAAAGTGAAATGAGCTGAAAGCATAAAATGCGCAAGCATTATTTTGGGAGACATAAAGTTGGTTTTTTGATCTTTTTATGGGTTATCTTCCAAATTTTCGAATAAAATATTATAAATCATGTTAGCTTTTTTCATAAACGGCTCACCTCAAGAATCAGTAAGTTATGTGCAATCTTGGCGGATCTCGTTCGAATCCCGGCCAGGCCTCTAAAAGGACGTAATGCCGGACAACCGCGCCAACATAGGCACTGCCATACATATGAATTATTTAGTGCTGTGCATGAATAGTGGATATTTAAAATGAGGCTATTTTTTAAAAAGTCATATTAGGAATTAATTAGCAAGAAATAGCGGCATTTTACGCAACGACGCCGTCAACTGCAAAAAGCAGCACTAACCTTATTCAATCGTTCCGAATGTTAGCAGTGATTACTTTCGTTCCCCCATCGTCTTACTCGTCATTTCTATATCACGCATTGCTGGCATAACAACGGTGTGTTAGCACATTTAAGAGCAATTCAGTCACGACCGATACGCGATTCAACTTATCAACAAGTTTATATCTAGTCCTCGCAAGAAGAGAACGAAATTCTCCTGATAGATACGCATTCAATAACCGAAACCTTTTCCAGTTCGTTATACAGAAGGCGCATAGAATTACTCTGGTTATAGGTGAAACGGATATCTACAAACGACATTGAATCGATTACCTTGCATCCTCACATCGAGATTCTGTTTCCTGTGATTCACTAATTCCTGTTTTGCCTTTCAAAGCAAGCAAATGTACTCAAAAGTATGTTGAAACATTGAAAGAAATGCTAGCCAATGAAATCGGCCCGGTGATGCCTACTAAACTTTGCGAACTTGCGAGATCCTTACTCAAAATTATTATACCTGGTAGATGGTTCACTATTCCGAGGTACGGGCAATGATTACCAATAATTTTTACATCCGCGGTCTGCAGAATACTCACGACATGTTCGCTAAAGTGAATTTTGTTTCTATCAACCAGTGCACACATAGTTGGGATTTCGTAGAAAGCATCATTCGACAACATTATCCTGACTTAGTGGTTTGCTTTAGCCAACCCCTTACAACACTACCAACGTTCACAGCAAAATCGCTGATCTATTTACCTGAACTGGCGTGTTACATTCGCGACAACCCGAACTACCATACATTCTACTACCAAAAGCAATTTGTAGTGGAGAACCTTTCTGGCAAAGCATTTGTGGAAGCCTTCTGTGATTTTCACAGACAGTTTCAAATTGACTTCAAGAACGCGCTCATTCGGTATGAACAAAATCAGACAGATAAATTAAAACGTCTCTGCAGTCGCGTTGTTCCTATCGTCATTGACTCCTACTCTACTTCAAGAGATGTCGTGTGTTCCGTGGTTATCAATGGCATCACATACGGGGTAAATTCTGATTATTCTGGCAGATCCACCACTAACTGCATAAGTCTTTTTGATTATCTCGATATTGAACCCAAATATAATTGGGTCGTAGACATTAGTTCAATTATCTTAGGAACCGACATGATTGACATCCGACACCATGACAAAGAGAAGAAAGGTCGGCCCAATTGGATTCACATGAACACACTCGCGCGTGCGTCATTAAAGGAACGGAATGATGCCGCATAGTTTGAGTGCACTATCACTTCCACGTGGTAGTGCACTTAATGCTATCCCGTTGGTCTCAACTCCTTTATCGGGTTATGTTCGCTCATGGAGCGACACTTTGTCATTTTAAGATGAACACGGGATACTTCAAAAATAAATCCATCCACATCTTCGTGGGCATTATTGATCCATACTTCAATCACATCATCAAGCTCATATTCTAATTGGTTTAGCATTTGCAACAATGTGTCATGCATCAGATTTCGATCTGTTCGATTTTTTAATATATCCATCAGCAATTCGGAAATAGTCATACCTATCCTTCCTTTTGGTGATTACATAATAAGGGAAATTTTTTGTGACTGTGAGACGGTTTTTTATGAATTTTGACTAATAACTACTGGAACTATCGTTGCTAGTACACGCAATGATATGAATTAAGCAGCGCCACCACTACTGATTACTTACATTGTTAAAAAATGATCTTTTGATTGGATGTTTTTAGAAAATTGTTGCTGGAACCAGCTAAAGAAAGCTTAGTTTATTTTTTGCAGGAAATCAAAACAAAAAGACCCGAGTGGGTCTTTTTGTTTTTCATCATGTTGGTTAACTGAATTTGTACCACTAATTATCTAAAACTCGTATCGGGCACCGATACTTGTTTTCCAAGTTTGTTCAGATGCGATATTGTTTTGAAACTTCAATACAGCTCCGATTTTATCATGCTTGAA
Organism: Gammaproteobacteria bacterium; assembly: GCA_029883265.1. Classification (GTDB taxonomy): domain Bacteria; phylum Pseudomonadota; class Gammaproteobacteria; order S012-40; family S012-40; genus JAOUJM01. The sequence continues at coordinate 7,044 of JAOUJM010000134.1, read as the reverse complement.
TGGCATGTTCTTTACGATGTTGATTTCTGTTTGGTATTCTGAGCGAATAGCTTTCACATCTCGCGGATAGGATATAAACTCAAATCCCCATGCGGGCCCAGAGTGAATAATACCAGCCGCAATAGAATATTTACCTTCCGAGCTGTGCGCCATACCAAATAGAAATTTCTGCTTACGCATAAGACCAACAATTGAGTACTGATAGCCTAGATTGCTATCATATGCAGATCGGGCGAAAAGCGCATTTAAAAAGCGAAGTCCTACTTGCGCTTGATTAATGTTTGCTCTATGCGCGATTTCTACATCAAAACTGGTTGCACGATCCCATGTGTTACTACTCGATGCATTCACTACTGAAGAAAATGCCACCAAGATACTGACTACGAATACTGCGAAATATTGTGTTTTCATAACTAGCTACCCCTTATTGTGTAAAATACACTCCTAGGGAATCTACCGTTCCGCCCAGGAGTTCAAGTCTCCTGGTCGAAACACCTTTTTGATAATAACAAGTAAAAAAATAGGATGCTGTTCGACAACTGTCAACGGTTTCTATGTGTTTCTCGTTGTTTGTTGCGCTTTTTCGTCGATTCCCATTTTTTTTTCGCAAAACAAGGGTATTTTTTCTTCGTTTCGGCAATTTTGTTTAACTTTTTTCACTTTTGTCCAACATTGCAAGACTCCTAATTCTGTTATCCTTTCTCATTGTGAGAACTTTTTTTATTCAGCGATTTATTGGAGGGACAGATGACACTTGCCTACATGACCAAGATCTCCGATAGAACACATGCACCTGTGCGAAATCTATCGGTGGCCGAAGATTCTGCGATTAAAAAATGGTACAACGATGAGAAATTGGAACATCGAAATACACTCATTGTAGCTAATACAGTGCTAAGAACTGCACATGAGCACGGCTATTGGCTGCGATGCGATTGCAATGCGAACACACCTCCATTATTTTATGTTCGCCGCTCGACGACAAGCAACAAATACGTGTTAGTACGTCTACCTAAACACAATCATCATAGTACCCGTTGCCCACTCTGGAGTGATGAAATCCCACACGAATCTGTGAATGGAAAAAGTGGCGCGCATCTTCCCTCCATTCTTAGATTGTTACACAAACTTATTAACAATGCGCAACTTCACGAACTGACCACCGACCACTTCTACTATGAGAACCATCTTAAAACTCAATATCATCGAATTGTGAACGAGGCAACCCTTATTAAGGCTTCAAAAGATGTCGTGCTTGGGGAAAACTTTGGTACTCATATTAATGCTGTAAAATCGATTGCAATGCGCCTGAAACAGCAAGACACTCTTTTACCGGAACAACAAGTTGGTTTTGTCTGTCTCGTCGTAGATGAGATCGACAACCAACAGATCACCGCTCAGAAAACAACAGTCAGTATCTCTGGTAAAATGTATGATACATCTGGAAAACAAATCAAAGAAGCAATCACTGGCCCCTTTATCGGTCTATTTATGATTAGCCACACGCAATCCAACGGGTCTTATTATCAAATTACATCGGGTGCTGTTGTGCCTGTTTACTCTCGCCGTTTACTCATGCCTGTTGTGAATCCACAGGCTTGGTCGACCATTGCGATTCTGGTCAATGCTCAAAAGTGGTTAAATGAAAAGCGTAATCAAAAGGTACGCATTATTTCTCACTATGAAAAAAATACGCTACAAGATGGTAGTGATTTCAAAATTATCCACGAAGGCGGAACTATTTTCGTACGATCAATGCCACACTCATCCAATATACAGTTTGATGAAGGTATCATTTATCACCTCTTTTTTGAAAGTGCGAAAAAACAGGAACAATCAGATAAACGTCTATTCCGGATGTTGACTGGTCGCATTCTTAGTGCTCGAAATTCATAGCACTTGCGTTATGTCGATTGTTCGCTAGAGTATCTCTAGTTCGTAAATCGAGGCCATATCATGTTACACAGAGTATTCATTTTGACTTCAACTATTATTTTTTTTGGTTTCGCTTGCGTAACTGCATTCGCTGGTGATTGGCGTTCTGATATGCCCATTGAGCATTTGAAGTTAGATACGGCACCAACGTTGTTCGGTCACATCCTCAGTCGACCAATTGTCCGCTCTAACTTTCGACTACTGATTCGCCAGTACGGGGTTTCACCGATACAAGAAGATGATCGATTTTGGGCGGATGAGTATGACAGTAGCGAAATCTTGAAAGACTCAACAACCCTTCGAGTGGGTTATACAAAATCTCATGAGCTTGCTGTCATTGAGTATATTTTTCCTGACTTGGTCAGCACGCAACGAACAACTGACGTTATAGATCGACTGGAGAGAAAATATGGTATTGCAGATAGCAAAAAAGGATTACAGTCGTTAGGCCCTCTTGAATATAAATGGCATCGTGGCGGTATCGATATCATTCTTGCTCGTAGTTGGCCAATAACCAATGTCATTCTTGCCTATCGAAAACCACGGATTTATGGTCGACTAATGCAAGAGCTGAATAGCAACGATCAAACAATCGATCAGCATATTGACCAACGGGATGAAGGATTGTTATAAATAATCCTTCAATTCTATCCCAGTTCAATTGCTAAATCACAGCGGCTACTGGTTTAGTCTGTTGCTTCTTAATAGTTGCAAGCGTACCTTTGATATCCTCCACCTGAAGGAAGGGGTTTTACGGCACTTTGGGTAACCAGGCACCTCTGATAGTGTTGTTAGTATGACGCTTTCGCCATTCCTCTTTGCTTCCATAAGTAACTAACTCCTTTTGACATCCAGTGCAGTGCAACAAAACACAATGAGTAGAATAAACATACCAGAACAATTCCTGAGAATGTCGGTGTTGCTATCACCATCGAATGTTCGATCATGTCCCACTCTAACAAGAATGACCATACTGGATAATAGATGTAGTAAAGAGGTGAAATAATAAAGCCCAATTTGTCTTCAATATAGTCTGAAACGTGATAGTTGATCACCAACGTTATTGCATAGCTGAGTATCATATAGCCTGCAAACAACAAGTGTATCATCTTCATTTTTTGTCGAATAAACATATTTCCACCCTCCTTATGTCAGCTTAACACAACAGCTTTTTATCCATACTCAGGTTTTTACGCATTTTCAAGGTTTTCCTGCGTTTTTGCGACGAATATCAGGCAAGCCCTGCTACCTATGATTGATATACTCTTGTAAATAAAGATTTCAAAGAGGGGACGTTATTGTGAATAGATTGTCTATTTTTCTGTTTTGCGCTCTTGTCAATCATGCTGTGTTTGCTCAGCCGATCTTAACAATTGACGGTGTTTCCTATACTGAACGTGATTTTATTCAAGATAATACTCATACAACTAATTCCGAACAATCAACAACGCTCATTTCAAACCATATTTGGTCAAAACTCGTTGAATACTATGCCCACCATCACAATCTTTCCGTCGCACACAATGACGTTATTCTCATAAACGAGCATCTATTTGATCAACTATCAAAAATCATCAATACGATGGAAAATCAATCCTCCAATCGCGATTCCGATCAAGAGCTCAACAATCTAAGAATGATGCGTGATTGGGGAATACAGAACAATCCTGAAGCGGCCAATATGCTCAAAGCACAGGCTCGAACTTTAGGTTTGAAATGGTATGTTGAAAGTCATCTTTATAAAAAATACGGAGGTAAAGTAGTTGCCGGTGCAGAAGGCCTTGTCCCACTAGAAGCGTACCATTCGATGTTCTCTCAGTATCTAAACAGTGAATCGATTTTCATAAGTTCGCGCTATGTTGATCATATTCTTAGTAGCACATTTAATGAGAATGGGTATATGGCGGTCGAACAACAATTAGCTACCGATTTTTATGAAACACCGTGGTGGCGACGCGATCTTAACTGATTTTTTTATTCAAACACTAAATCACTAGTCACTCATTTTTCTCATCGTTTTGAGTGAGGGGCACGTCGTCGCCTGAGTTCTTTTCGTTTTCTACAGTTTGACCGTAAATCTCATCTTTATCCATCTTCAATGCTATTCACCACTCCTTACAATGAAAGCGTTTGTTATCAACGTTGCGACATCGCAAATTTGCGTTACGTTTTCCATTTTAAAAGGAGTTCATATGTTTCAGACAAAAATATTTTCACTATTTAGACAACCATTTATTTGGCTTGTCCTATTTCTATGCATTCTATATGCAGGTCAGACAACAGCCGCTGCAAAAGTTATTTGGCCCGCTCAATCGCAATCTATAGAACAAGTCGATTTCGAAACAATCTATGTAGCACATACTACAACAGCACGAGTACTCTCAATATCCTCAAATATTGATGGTAACCTTACGTTTTCACCATGTACTCAATGTCCTTCGTACAATACTCGTGTAACCCATGTAAGTGCACTCACACTCAATCGAAATATCTCCGGCAATGCACTATCGCCAGGGGATCATATTCTCACCATCGATATTGAAGAATTCGGGAATAGAATACAAACTCAAAGCTCCTTTAGTGTAATCAACACGGCGCCGATCGTAAAAATTGTTTATCCAACTTCTGGGCAAACTTTAAGTAGCAATCACCCGCAACTACTTGCTGCGGCCGTCCAAAGCACTAAAACAATAGAAAACAGCCAAACCGTTGGTACCTTCCAGTGGTTTGTCGATGGAAACCCGTTAGGATTGGCTGATAGTAGTGTTCCATTACCTGCGTCACTTACAGACGGTGCGCATGTTGCGACAGTGCTTTTTACTGACTGGCACGGCAATATGTCTGAAGACACAATTCAGTTTAACGTGCAATCGTCTGCAGCCACACCTTTCGCTGCTCACATTATTTCCCACAGCGACAATCAACTCATCGAGCTGCATCCGACGATGAACCACCTACCGATGATCGTCACCGAGTTTGTGCTCGATGCCGTCTTCTCTCACCCTATCACAACCAATCCCATCGATATTCGAGTCGAGTGGTTTTCTTCACATCGTGGATTAATTGGTCAAGGTGCACGATTGTCCATTCCTTCAGATCAAGCATTGGCATTATTTTCACATCCTGGATCGCACGTAGTGACAGCGATTGTGTCGAATCTAAACACTGGTGATGTTGTAACTGATTCCATAACGCTTCAGGTTCAACTGCCAGATGTGAATGTTGTATTGACATCTCCGCTGGATTCCATGAGTTTGCAGCAACTTACCGCTCAAGATATTCAATGGACTTTTTATGACAAGCATGGCCCAATTATTAATAACCCGCTAGTTACAACGACTTCGCTTATTCAGAACAATGTCCATGTTACAAGCAATCGTGGAGGTATTCTACGAACTCCTTTTTTAACCCCTTCTTCATCACTTCTACTTGAAGGACCGCAGACTCTTGAAGTGTCCACACTAAACTATAGTCGCGCTATTATTTCCGATGCAGTCCAAGTGACGATTGGTTCAAACAATCCTGCACTCAATAGTAGTCTGTCTATTGTTTTACCATCCTCTAATATCACGGTGGCGACGATGCACTCAGATCCAATTTTGTTTACCGCTGAAGCATTTGATAATCAGGGAGTTGATATCTCTAGCCAAGTCATTTGGAATGCGGCTTTTGGTCAACAATTTGAATTCCTCTTCGATCCCATCAACGCATACTTTGCATCCCCTTTAAACACTGTTTCTGCCACACTTTATGATTTTGCGACGAATTCTCCTACCACGGTATTTCGAAAAGTACTGACTACCAATTCACGTCCTGAAATTTCGGCCGTGGTTGAACCTGTTAATACCTTATTGACAGATTCAACCGATACATTTCTCTTTAAGGCGACTGCTATTGTGCAAGACGAAGAGCCATTTCCTCCTATCTTCTGGAATGGAAACCATGGTTCTGAGCATCGTTTTTCATTAGCGCCTGGATTTAGTTCTGTCAATTATGCTCTTGTCTTTGATCAGGAAGATCAAACCGATGCCATTCGAGTCGATGGGAGCCCAAACAATCCCTTGAACACCACGACATGTAATAGTACCGGCACCAATACTCAATATGAATGGATCGATGCTGTTCATTTCAATAGTGGACTTACATCGATCTATGGCAATTTCCCTGCGAAACCTTTTTCGCTTAACTCAATTTCAAACGCTGGATATACGGATCATGGTGTTGTTATGAATGGTTATCTTTATACAGGGGATAACCAAGTAATGTTTGTACCTGGTTTTTCTGGAAGTCCCTATAATGAGCACTGGTCACTTTGGATGGATTTCAATAACGACGGCACATTTAGTAGTGACGAGCTACTGACTTTTACCAGTGGTAGTGCACCAGTTGAGACAAATTTCTATATTCCAAATTCATTGAAACCCGGTTACTATCGCGCTCGTGTATCAATGAGCTATTCAACGGGTGGCCCGGGTTGTGGCACACACACTTGGGGTGAAACTGACGATTTCGTTGTCGGTGTCGCTTCGCATATCACCGATCCGAATGTCGCTTCACCTCGATCGCCTTCTGTTCCACCTACATACTGTTTGTCACAAGGCACCCATACTCAATATGAATGGATTCATTCAACAACCATCAATGGCGTTACCAATCTCTCAAACAACAACAATGGTTATCATGATCTGACGTTGAATCCAATTCCGCTTAATCGAGGTTCAAATAGTCTCGTTTTAGAGCCAGGATTCAATGGTGGTACTTATAACGAGTATTGGTCGGTTTCGATTGACCTTAACCAAGACGGAATACTTGGCCAAGATGAAGTGGTCTATCAAGGCAACGACACTACGGCTATTTCAACAAACTTCCAGGTTCCCAACAATGCATCAACAGGTGAAACACGCTTAAGAGTGACAATGAGCTATGGCTCTAGCATTCCAATGTGTGGCGACTATACCTATGGTGAAACGGAAGACTATACCGTCAATATCCAATAGTCGTTCTACCAAGTACCATCCTAGCGTTTAACTAGGGTGGTACTTACATACAAGTGAATCTAGTGAACGATCAAGGAATGAATCGTGGTGAAAAGTACAGATTTTAATCCAA
>JAOUJM010000133.1 GCA_029883265.1 Gammaproteobacteria bacterium | reverse complement strand
CGATCAATACGCCATGATTCGCCATGCGCTGGATTTAGGTTTTTCCAGTATTATGATTGATGGTTCGATGTTGCCGTTTGCGGAAAATGTCGATATTACTTTTCGAGTCGTCAACACCGCAGAAGCCTATGGCGCTGGGGTCGAAGGCGAAATTGGCGGTATCGCAGGCGAAGAGGGCGTTGCTGATACGCATGGTGCAGCACTTGAAGCCTTGCCTTATACCAATGCTGAAGAAGCCAAAAAATTTGTTGAGATGACCGGCGTACATGCCCTGGCGATTGCGGTGGGTACGGCGCATGGAATCTATGCTGCATCACCACAAATTAGTTTTGATACGATTCAGGCCTGCCAATGTGCGGGTGTGCCTCTAGTCATGCACGGCGCCACAGGTGTGAACGATACGGATATGGCCACAGCTGTGAGTAGTGGCATTCGCAAAATAAATTTCTTTTCCGGTTTGCTAAAAAATGCCATGGATACGGTGCGAGCGAATAGTCTCAATGTCGATAGCGACTATTTATTATTCAAACAGAAATTAAATATTGTTTGGAGTGCAACTATTTCACAACAAATGCGCTTGTATGCAAAAGCTCAGCAGAACAAAAGAATTGTCGCACTAGGATAATAATGACGTATAGCATTTCAGAAAAACTCGACGCCATACCTAGGGCGATGATTACAAAAACCGAACTGTTGGCACAGATGCGATCATTCCTCACAGCGGATGCGGTGTTACATGAGGCCGAAGAGCTCAGTCCTTATGAGTGTGATGGTTTGTCGGCTTATCGTCAGGTGCCCATGTTAGTGTTACTACCGAGCACAATTGAGCAGGTGCAAAAAATTGTGAAATTGTGTCGACAATATTCTGTGCCTATTGTTGCGCGTGGTGCCGGAACAGGATTATCAGGTGGCGCTTTACCTTTGCAGCAAGGCGTGTTGCTGAGTCTTGCAAAATTCAAATCTATTCTTAATGTCGATCCCTTGGCAAGAACCGCACGTGTGCAGCCGGGTGTGCGAAATCTAGCAATTTCAGATGCAGCCAAAATTCATGGCTTGTATTACGCGCCGGATCCGTCTTCACAAATTGCTTGTAGTATTGGCGGCAATGTAGCGGAAAATTCGGGTGGCGTGCATTGTCTTAAATATGGTTTGACGGTGCATAATATTCTGGAATTGAAAATCGTAACTATAGACGGCGAACTGCTAACGATAGGAAGTCAGGCCTACGATAGTGCAGGTTTTGATTTATTGGCCTTGATGACGGGTTCAGAAGGAATGCTGGGCATTATTGTTGAAGTGACTGTGCGACTTTTAGCGGTACCGGAACGGGCGCAAGTGATGCTGGCAGCATTCGATGATGTGGAAAAAGCCGGTGCTGCCGTGGGCGACATTATTGCCGCAGGTGTTATTCCTGGCGGACTGGAAATGATGGATAGGCTTGCGATTCAAGCCGCAGAAGATTTTGCACATGCTGGTTACCCCCGCGATGCAGAAGCGATTTTATTGTGTGAGCTGGACGGAACCAATGAAGAGGTTTCAGAACAAGTCATGAAAGTGCGCGAAGTGTTGGAACAAAGTGGTGCTATCGAGGTGCGTAGCGCCAAAGATGAAATAGAACGTGCCTTATTTTGGAAAGGACGCAAGTCGGCTTTTCCTGCGGTGGGTCGCCTATCACCTGATTATTATTGCATGGACGGCACCATTCCCCGCAAAAAACTGCCCGAGGTGTTGCGTGGCATTGCCGATATGTCGGCGCACTATGAACTTCCTGTCGCCAATGTTTTTCATGCGGGTGATGGTAATTTGCATCCGTTGATTCTTTATGATGCCAATAAGCCAGGTGAGTTGGAGCGAACCGAGGCGTTTGGTGCCAAGATACTTGAGCTATGTGTTGAAGTTGGCGGCACCATCACAGGTGAACATGGTGTCGGTATGGAAAAAATTAATCAAATGTGTACTCAATTCGATGAAAATGAGCTAACACAATTTCATGCAGTCAAAGCGGCTTTTGATCCTGATGGATTGCTCAATCCGGGTAAAGCTGTACCCACACTTCATCGTTGCGCCGAATTTGGTGCCATGCATGTTCATGCAGGTGAATTGGCTTTTCCTGAGCTTGATCGATTTTAATCTTACAGGTGTTTTTTCATGTCAGATATTAGTGTGCAACTACAACAACAAGTGAGTTCAGCGATTGCAGATAAAACCGTGTTGAACATTATTGGTGGTAATAGTAAATCACGACTAACTCGTGCCGTCGACGGTCGACGCATCGAGCTGGCAGATCATCAGGGGATCATCAGCTATGAGCCAACCGAGTTGGTTTTAAGTGCACGCAGTGGTACTCGTTTGCAGGAAATTGAACAAGAGCTGAAGAAAAATAATCAAATGCTAGCATTTGAACCACCCCATTTTGCTACTAATGCAACACTGGGCGGAACGGTTGCTTGTAATCTATCGGGTCCAAGTCGTGTCTACCGTGGTGCTGCTCGTGATTTTGTGTTGGGTACAAAAATAATTAATGGTAATGCTCAAGTGATGAAATTTGGTGGCGAAGTCATGAAAAATGTCGCTGGTTACGATGTGTCACGCTTGATGTGTGGAGCCATGGGAAGCCTGGGTGTATTGCTTGAAATCAGTGTGAAAGTATTGCCTCGACCCGCCAGTGAAATCAGTCTAGTGCAAGAAATAGATCAACAAACCGCGATTATTCGCATGAATGAGTTGTCTGCTCAGGCCTTGCCGCTTTCGGCTAGTTGTTGGCAAGACAATAAACTATATCTTAGATTGTCGGGTGCAACATCAGCGGTACATGCAGCTCAGCTGCGCCTTGGTGGTGAATTGTTGCAAGACGATGAAATTTTCTGGCAACAATTACGCGAACATCAATTATCTTTTTTTAATACGGATAAACCCTTGTGGCGTTTATCCGTGCCTCCCACTTACACACCGCTAGAAGTGCCAGGTGAATGTCTGATTGAATGGGCGGGTGGACAACGTTGGTTAAAAAGCGATGCAAGTGCCGAGCAAATATTTGCAATAACACAAGCCGCCGGTGGACATGCAAAACGTTATGCAAATAATTCGCAACAAACAGTATGCCAGCCCTTGCAACCTGAATTGTTGAGCTTACACCGCAATCTCAAACAGGCATTTGACCCGCACGGTATTCTTAATCCTGGAATAATGTATCCGGAGTTTTAATGCAAACGCAAATTATTGAAAAGTATTTAAAAACAGCAGAAGGACAGGAGGCGGAAACTATATTACGCAGTTGCGTACATTGTGGTTTCTGTACGGCAACCTGTCCAACTTATCAATTGTTAGGTGATGAGCTAGATGGTCCTCGGGGACGTATCTATCAGATGAAACAAGTGCTGGAAGGTCAGCCTGTGTCGCGAACAACTCAGCAGCATCTCGACCGTTGTCTTAGCTGTCGTTCTTGTGAAACCACTTGTCCGTCCGGGGTTCAATATGGAAGGTTGGTAGACATTGGTCGACATATTGTTGAGGCGCAGGTTACACGACCCTTAGTCGAACGCTTGCAACGTTTACTTTTACGCAAGCTTGTTCCAAACCAGACATTATTCCGCTTGAGCCTAGGGCTTGGCCGACTGTTTTCACCAATATTGCCAAAGCAATTAACACAAAAAATCCCAATCAAACAAACTGTGACGGCTTGGCCGGCACGATCACATCAGCGAAAAATGCTGGTATTAGATGGTTGTGTTCAACCCATCACCGCGCCGCAAACCAATGCTGCCAGCGCTAGGCTACTGGATCGATTAGGTATACAACTGATTAATGCAAAAAACGCAGGTTGCTGTGGTGCGGTGAGTCATCATCTGTCTGCACCTGAAGAAGCCTTGGTTGCCATGCGTCGCAATATTGATGCATGGTGGCCGTTGCTTGAACAAGGCGTTGAAGCAATTATCAGTACGGCGAGTGGTTGTGGTGTAGTGCTTAAAGAATATGGCCAGTTGTTACAGCATGATAAACATTATGCATCGAAGGCAGAAAAAATTTCGCACTTAGCCAAGGATTTAAGTGAGATTTTAATTGATGAAGATTTAACGGCCTTTAAACTGAATAATCCGATAAAGGTTGCGTTCCATGCACCTTGCACACTTCAGCACGGACAAAAAATTGTAGGTGTCGTGGAAGCTATTCTTTCACAAGTCGGCTATGTGCTAACAGAAGTAAATGATGCACATTTATGTTGCGGTTCAGCGGGGACCTATTCCATTTTACAATCGAAGTTGTCTCAGCAATTGTTGACGAACAAACTAAACGCCTTGCAAGCTGATTCGCCAGAATTTATTGCGAGTGCAAATATCGGTTGTCAGATGCATATGGCCACTCAAGCTGATATTCCTGTTATGCATTGGATTGAGTTAGTGGAGCAGGCAGCAGATCGTTCTAAGCCGTCTGAGACATTATGCTAACATGAAAATTGCTTGATCTACAAAGATGCAGGAAAGTTAGTTTGAGTGTTGAGTAATTGTTGCATCTTGTTTTATTAAGTGAACACCCTAAGAAAATGATTGGGGCGTTTTTGTTTGATTGCAAAAGCATTCAAATCGGCAGATAAGGACAAGATTTTTTAATAAGGAAATCCGCTTATCCTATCGAATATGGCTCATCGGGTTTACCCACAATAGTAAAGTCCTCTATGAAATCATCAAATTTACAAGCGAAAATTCGATGTAAGCTATTCCTTGAATTTTAACAAAACAATAAAGTTGAGTCTGCCGATGTTGGCTTTGTTATCTTGGTTGAGCTTGCCCATGATTTCTTTAATTATTAATCGAGCTTGCAAGCCTTGTTTTTTACTTGTTTGATTTAAGGTAAGCTTGTCTGCGTCGACTTTTTTGACGATTTTTTTATCAAGTTGTAAACTTTGCAGTAGTAGATCTAAATCAAATACGACCTTGTCTTTGTCATCCAGATCAATACTGAAACTACTATTTGTTAGTTCAATGGAAACATTTCTGATTTGTTTATTGTGTTGCAACGTATAGGTTTTTAAGTGTTGCTTCCTATTGTAAGCATAAAAAATATCGTGTCCGATATAGTCATACCCTGATATTGCAATAAAGTTGTGATCAAAATCCAAAGCCTGTTCATAATGGAAAGTGTTGTTAGCGTTTTGTCGGTTTTGTCCTGAGCGAACATATTCAATGCCCATCAGTTTCATTAGATTAGAGCCAGCATCATATTTATTGGAGCCGAGTTTGTTGATCTCAGCGTCGCCAAGTAAGTTTTGAATTTTTGTATGTATATGTGTAAGTCGATTGTCGTTTTTGCCAATATAGTCAGCAATGCTGCTCAATGTTTTTCGATCATCAAAAGGAAGAGCATTGTCTGCTCTGATATACTGATTGTTTTTGATCAGGTCATGTTTATTCAGCAAAGTTTCAAAACGAGCAACTTGATTGTTAATCGATATTTGAAATGCGCCCCAGGGGCCGAAGGATGCAAAAAAACTTAATATGGCAAGTATGATAGGGACATACTTAATATGAAAGTTTTGTTTATAAAAAATGCCCATCATGGCAATACTAAAAAACCAAACACCTAACAGTATCACGGCATAACGCTGTTCTGTCATACCATAATCTTCAATGCGGGCACTAATGCTCACTGCTAGTAAAATGACGGGTACGATCAAAGCGTAGTAATAATAGTTATCGAATAACTGCAAAAGCCGGCTGCCACTATCACGAATGGGATAGATCACCAGTTTAGTGATGATGCCAATCGTGCCAAAGCTGGTGATCATCCAGCCAAGATTGCCTCGGGGTAATTCCCATTGCAGAATTATTTTGAAAAAATAAATATATAAAATCGCCATATAAACATACATGAGTGGGATTAAAATATAATTGGCAATAAAATTTATGCCTTTGGGAAAGGTGCAACTGGTTTCATCATCGTCAAAACCTTGGCCCATATTGGCTAGAACATAAAAACTGAACAATAGGCCCCAGCTTAGTGCCCAACCATCGGCATAGAGTTTTGATGGAATATCGATTTCAAAAAGATAGTCAATACTGGCCAGTATTAAAGAAAGCCCGCCTCCCAGTATTGTCGCCGCGATCGCTGCAAAAAACACGGCTGTGGCGGTTTGGTAATTAAAATACCAAACCGTTGCAGATGTGCCAGCGTGTCGAATAAAGGGTGAGAACATGAGACTGAGCAAAACTGCCACAGCAAAAAAAACATAAACAATTGGTGTTGCCCTATCCAGAATAAACCAGACAAAAATGATGATTAGGGAGAGGCAAAACAAAATAGCCATTAGATGAGATTTCAAAGCCCACTGTCGGCTTTCGGCCAGCAGTTTTTCCGACACTAACAACAGTGCGCCAAACAAAAAGCTATAATATAGTTTCACTAGTGTTTCTTTTTCAAGCTCACCAATATCATGAATCTGCACCAACATAAGCAGGGTAGCTGCGATTATACAAAATGCTGCAAGTGGAAATCGATATAGGGCTAGTCTGATATCAGGAATGAAACGGTTCCAGCGGGTAAAAGATATGTCCATATTTTGACTGTTCTCGTAGTAGCGATGGTTTAGTTTAATCAGGCAGGAATTAATCCAGTTGAGCAATAATCGATGCGCAAGGCAGAACAAGCATGCACAATCAAGACTTTGAGCTCAGGTAACTGCTCTGAATCAAGATCGACTGACTAATATTCTAGACCTGTAGTATAGTTATGAACCAGATAGTACATGGCTTCTATGTGACCAGTATTATTGCCTGGATCATCAATATGGGCAACTAGCTGTTGTGTGTTTAAAGCTTTGTCAGGTAATGAAATTGATTTTGATCATTTATTTGATAGGGGCAAAAAACTGGCTTTGATAAGTTCACGACGAATTGACATGAGTTGATTGAAAGCTGGTATTCATAAGCGAAAACATTAGCATCTAGCTAGAAGCTAATTTGAAGCGCAAATAAGTGGTGAAAAACAAAGTATCGCTGTGGATATTGAGTAAGATCTAATAGTGGTTGTTATTTATTGGGCGATTAAAGCGCAACATTCGCTTGATGTTCGTTTCTACTTTGATGGACAATGAAAGTTGGAGCCAGTAGAAATATAAGGGCGGTTAAAAGAAATTCAAATGCTTGAAACTCGCACAAGATTATTGGGCATACAAAATGTCAAAATGGTTAATGGCAACAAGCTGTACTATACGCTGAGCTGGGCATGTGCTAGATAATGGCATTGTTTGATGAGTGGATTATGAAGCGAGAAAAAAGATTTAATGCATGAAATCTCACTATGCCAAGCGATTCTGCAAATTATTGAGGAGCAATCGGTATTACAGAATTTTGTCAAGGTCAATCGAGTGAATCTTGAATTTGGTGCGCTAGCGGTCGTGGACGAGCAGGCACTGCGTTTTGCATTTGATGTAGTGAAGCGAGATTCCATTGCTGAAGCCGCGGATTTGCACATCATCCATCTTGCTGCACAAGCGAAGTGTTTATTATGTATGAAAATGGTTAACATCAAACAACGATTCGATGCATGTCCTGATTGCGGTAGTTATGAATTACAAGTCCATACTGGCGATGAACTACGTGTTAAAGCATTGGAGGTGGAATAATGTGTGTTGCTTGTGGTTGCGGTAGCGACAAGATAACAATCGATGGTCAACAGCATGCCCACGATTCTCACGGCCATGGTAGTCGTAGTTTACAAATCGAAATTGATGTGTTGGCGAAAAATAATGAGTATGCCAAACAAAACAGAGATTTTTTTACACAAACTGCTACACTGGTTTTAAATCTGGTATCAAGTCCCGGCTCCGGTAAGACCACCTTGTTAACACGTACACTAAACGATTTAAAATCAGGTCTACCCATGGCTGTCATTGAAGGCGATCAACAAACTGCAAATGATGCCGAGCGCATCAGTGCGACCGGTGTACCCGTGGTGCAAATTAATACCGGCAAGGGTTGCCACTTAGATGCTCACATGATTTCACATGCAATGGAAAAGCTAACAATTGAAAACAATAGTGTGTTGTTCATTGAAAATGTTGGCAATCTGGTATGCCCTGCAATGTTTGATCTTGGGGAAACGCACAAAGTGGCGATATTGTCCATCACCGAAGGCGAAGATAAACCCATCAAATACCCGGATCTGTTTCATGCGGCTGATCTACTGCTATTGAATAAACTTGATTTGTTACCTTATTTGGATTTTGATGTGGATCAATGCATTGCCTATGCGCGTCAGGTCAATTCAAACATAGAAATCATTCAAGTGTCAGCCACTCTGGGAACCGGTTTAAACGATTGGTATGCTTGGCTTGAAAAACAAAAGCATAAACAAGCCCATGATGCTTTCGAATGCACCACAGTTTTATCGAAATAGGATTAGACCATGTGCCTAGCCATTCCTGCAGAAGTCATTCATATTGAAGCGGATCAAGCGCTGGTTTCCCTCGGTGGTATAAAAAAAGAAATTTCCCTTGCACTGGTGGACAATGTGTTTGTGGGCGACTATGTGTTGTTACACGTGGGTTATGCACTTAATAAAATTGACCCCGATGAAGCCAAGAAAACACTTGCACTTTTTAAAGCAGCCGGTGTGTTTGAGGTGGATACATGAAATATCTTGATGAGTTTCGAG
Organism: Gammaproteobacteria bacterium; assembly: GCA_029883265.1. Classification (GTDB taxonomy): domain Bacteria; phylum Pseudomonadota; class Gammaproteobacteria; order S012-40; family S012-40; genus JAOUJM01. The sequence continues at coordinate 4,243 of JAOUJM010000133.1, read as the reverse complement.
ACCAAAACCAAGCACATAATATTGCTGCTGCAATTGCCAACGAAACTAGGCCTGATCGTGACTATCGTATAATGGAATTTTGTGGTGGTCACACCCATGCAATTTTTCGTTATGGCGTGCAAGACTTGATGCCTAACAACGTGCAGTTTGTACACGGTCCGGGTTGTCCAGTGTGTGTATTGCCGATTGCTCGCTTGGAAGCAGTCATGCAAATGCTACGGCAATACCATATTATTTTGTGTACTTATGGCGATATGATGCGTGTGCCGGGGGTGAATCGTCGCAGTTTATTGCAAGCCAGGGCTGAGGGTGCTGACATACGCATGGTTTATTCAACCACGGATGCACTGCAAATTGCGCGCGATCATTCGACACAAGCCGTAGTTTTTTTTGCCATTGGATTTGAAACAACAACACCCGCCACGGCAGTTGCCATTAAACAAGCACAAGCAGAAGGATTAAAAAATTTCTCGGTAATGAGTAATCATGTGCTTACACCTGCCGCCCTCGGTGCAATACTCAATGCTGAGCAACCGGTGGCGATTGACGGTTTGCTTGGGCCATCGCATGTCAGCAGTATTATTGGTAGTCAGCCTTATGAGCATTTTGCGCAACACTATCAAAAACCAATTGTAGTTGCTGGTTTTGAACCACTTGATGTAATGCAATCAACACTGATGTGCATACGTTTGTTGAATCAAGGGCGTAATATTGTAGAGAATGAATATACTCGTGTAGTGACGCACGCGGGCAATCGCAAAGCGCAAGCACTGATACAAGACGTATTTGAAATACGCGACACCTTTGAATGGCGTGGTCTTGGTCAACTTAAAAACAGTGCGTTACAAATTCGCCAAACGTTTGCCGAGTTTGATGCAGAACGGCGTTTTCCGGTTGAGCCTGATGTATTGAAGGAAAACAAAGCCTGTGAGTGCCCGGCGATTTTACGCGGTCAAAAACGTCCAACCGACTGCAAACTTTTTGGCAATGGCTGCACGCCCGCCTCGCCCATAGGGTCGTGTATGGTATCGTCCGAAGGTGCCTGTGCGGCTTATTGGAGTTATGCGGGATTTCGTGTCCCGGCAAACAATAAACAATATGAAAACCTAAGTGGATAGTTGATGAAACTCAATATCAAAAATGGCAAAATTGATATGAGCCATGGCAGTGGTGGCCGAGCGTCGGCTCTGTTGATCGAAGAACTTTTTCTAAAATATTTGAACAATGATTGGCTAGCTCAGCGAAATGATAGTGCAACTTTCAATATCGACGCCGGTCGCATGGTAATGTCAACTGATGCACATGTCATCTCACCCTTATTTTTTCCTGGCGGAGATATAGGCAGTCTTGCCGTATACGGCAGTGTTAACGACGTGGCCATGTCCGGTGCCAAACCACTCTATCTTTCAGTTAGTTTTATTCTCGAAGAAGGTTTTGCTCTGTGTGATCTGGAATGCATTGTCATAAGCATGGCCCAGGCCGCCAAAGACTGTGCTGTGAATATTGTGTGTGGTGATACCAAAGTGGTCGAGCGGGGCAAGGGTGATGGTGTTTTTATTTCAACAACAGGTGTTGGCGTGTTGCCGCAAGACGTAAATATTTGTGGCAGCAAGGCACAAGTTGGCGACATAATTATTCTTAGTGGTAGCATAGGTGATCATGGTGTTGCCATACTTTCCAAACGTGAGAATCTTCAATTTGAAACGACGATTGAATCAGATTCCGCTGCACTTAATCACTTGGTCGCCGACATGGTGAATGCAGTTCCGCAAATTCATTGTTTAAGAGATCCAACCCGTGGTGGACTAGCCACAACACTTAATGAAATCGCAACACAATCCGCGGTTGGTATGCATATTCATGAAACAGCGATCCCTGTTAAGGCTGAGGTTGCTGCGGCTTGTGAATTGCTCGGGCTTGATCCTTTGTATATGGCTAATGAAGGCAAGCTAATTGCGATTTGTGCTCGCGCAGATGCCGAGACTTTATTATGTGTAATGCGTGATCATCCGCTAGCAAAACACAGTTCCATTATCGGCGAGATTGTAGCGGACAAGCATCGACTCGTGCAAATGCATACGGCTTTTGGTGGTCAGCGAATAGTGGATTATTTAAATGCTGATCCGTTGCCTAGAATTTGTTAATGTGGTTTTACATTGTTTTTACAAATTAAAAATAATCACATGCAGGCGCTGTTTTAATTATTCTAATTTTGCATGATTTGGAATGAAAGCTTATTGAAGCACAGCTAAGTAAGTTGCAAAATGAGTCAAGCCAAAGTCGAGCTTAAACCTGCTACCCACAATTGGCCTAAACTCAGCCCGCCATCGTTAATTGGCGCTTGTCGTGAGAATTTTACTTGCAAATTTTTCTTGCTTAGTTCGGTGTGTAAACCACTGCTCAATACCTTATTTAAAAAACAACCACCGGATAAAAGAATGGTGTCAATTTCATAGTGTGTGGCATTTTGATATAACCACTGGCTGAGTCCGGCGATTAAGGTTCCATGAAACAAATTGGCGCCGTATATTGGCTCGCAATCAATGAGTTGTTCTAGTAAGGGTAAAAAGTCGAGTTGATTGTCATGTATATGCCAGCCATGCTGCATAACGATGGCTTTATCAAACAGACTTTCTAGCATCATGGCGGCCTGGCCTTCATGGTCTGTGGTGCTTATAATTTTAAGTAGACCAGCTGCGGCATCAAATAAACGACCGGCACTGCTGGTTAGTGGACAATTAATATTTTTTTCTAATAGCTGTGATAATAAATCACTGGCGTCATGTTGAAAATAGTTCTGAATTTCCGTGCTACGACCTAAGTGAAAAAAAACACTGGCTGCCATGCGCCACGGTTCTTGGCTGGCGCGATCGCCCCCGGCTTGTTTTAATAAGGACAAATGTCCAAGGCGCTGGTAATGCGCTTGATTAAGCAATAATAGTTCGCCACCCCAGTGTTGATTATTTTCACCCAGGCCAAAACCATCCAAGGCTAAACCAAGAACAGGTGTCGTAATATGATGTTCTGCCGCTACTGCGGCAAGGTGGGCGTGATGATGTTGTACCGCAAGCGCAGGTTTGGAATATTCCAGCGCAAAACGAGTACTAAGAAAATCCGGATGCAAGTCATGAGCAATCAGTTCGGGTTCGATTTGCAATCTATCTAACATTTGTTGCACAGTATCGCAAAAAAAATCATACTTGGCGCGTGTAGACAAATCACCAATGTGTTGCGATAAATAAGCTTTGTTTCCACGACTGACGCAAATCGTATTTTTTAAATGGCCACCAACGGCAAGAATAGATGGGATCGCTTTTGCCAAAGTAATTGCTTGTGGGGTAAAACCACGTGCGCGACGAATAAAAAAAGGCGCATGACGAATAATGCGCATGACGCTATCATCACAGGCATTGATAATGTCACGATCATGCACGACAATTGTATCTGCAATGTGGTTTAAGCTGTTTTGTGCCGCCTGATTATCAATCAGCAACGGTTCGCCAATGGGATTGCCACTGGTCATTACCAGCACCAGTTGATTGATTTGATTCAACCACGCTAAACCATCGGGTGTATGTGCAGCGGCATTAAATAACAAATAATGCAAAGGTGTATAAGGTAGCATTACGCCTAAACTATTTAAGCCGGGCGCTACTGCGGGAGAAAGATTATTAGAAATCTTTTTATCGAGCAAAACAACCGGGCGCGCTGGACTGCTAAGTAGCGTTTTTTCTGCCTCATTCATATAAACAAATTCTTCAAGACTTTGAATATTGGCTGCCATAATCGCAAACGGTTTTGCGTCGCGATTTTTTCTTGCTCGTAAACGTTTTACGGCTGAATGATTCTGCGCATCGCAGATAAGATGAAAACCGCCAAGACCTTTAATCGCGAGTATTTCACCCGCATTAATGCGCTGTAAGATTTGTTCGATGGACATAGAAAGGCGAGGACCGCACGCACTACAGGCGATTGTTTGTGCGTGATTGCGACGGTTATTGATGTCCTGGTACTCGTCACTGCATGTGTTGCAAAGATTAAACTTTGCCATGGACGTATTGAATCGATCAAAGGGTAAACGTTTGACCAGTGTAAAGCGCGGTCCGCAATGGCTACAGCTAATAAAAGCATATCGATAATAACGACTGCTTGGATCAAATAATTCTTTCAAACAAGTGTTGCAGACATGGCTGTCAGTGGGTATGTTGGTCTGAATAGCATTGCTCACACTGTCACGAATAAT
>JAOUJM010000389.1 GCA_029883265.1 Gammaproteobacteria bacterium | reverse complement strand
CAAGCGCGTAATCCTCACAATCACCGGCTCGCTTGTGAAAAAATTCATCCGGCGTGGCCCAATATTCTTCCCTACCCCAATTTTCCAAGTCGGGAGCATATCGTAACTTATTGATTTTCTTGTTGATAGCATACAGAGATTGCTGTGAAGAGGTGTTGGATTCACTACTAGAATAACTATCGATAAATGGACTGGCGGTGAACGGATCAGTAGCACTGAAGACGACTAAAGGCACAAACCATAGAAAAACGAGTACTACTCGATACTGCTTCATCTCGCGAAAAACCTAAGCTATCCCCATTGCTGCGGACTAACAACTAATTGATCTATTAAGGGCTTCGGCGAATTTTGACGGTTTTTATAGGTTGGAAAGTTAGGGGTATTAAAAACTGTAGTGGGAGTGAATGTTAATGGTCAGATTAATCAGATAATAGCTATGGTTCACTCCCACCCAGTCAAATAACGGCCTAAGCCATATTTTCCCCAAACGAAAATTCGGTTAGTTTAAAGTGACGCGCATGCCTTTGAATTTTTTACCTATCTCTTCCAAGTGTTGATTTGAACCTGGCGTGTAATCGGCTGGCATGATGTCATTAATGAATCCGGGCTGCGCACCGAACATACGCTCTTGGGCTTGTTGTTGTGCGACGAATTGCATCGAGATTAAATCGCTAAGAGAAATCTCAGGTTGTAATTTAAATTCCACGGCAGAAACTGTTTGAGCGGCGAATAAGAGCGAAGTCGTTAAAAGTGCAATTTTTAGTTTCATTTTAATATCCTTGGTTTTCTTCAGCATGTGAATATATTCACATGCGATCTGGGATTCAGTTATCGTTGAATACAAAATCGGCACCAGATAAGTATTTTCCAGCACTCAAACCGACAAAAACTGTGAACTATTTGGGCTTTTGTGACATTCCCACTAAATTTTTCCATTATTTAAGCCCAAGTCTATTTTCCCTTAAGTTTCAATTAAGTAAGTTGTTGAGTTAGTCTAGATTTAAGGGGAATTGAGGATTGAAACTAGGATATTCAAGGCCAGGAAATTCGAGAGAGTATTATTCGAGGGTTATTCGAGGACCGCACCTAAAATCTTAAGCTTAATAAAAAATGAGAATATTCGATGGCGGCCACTATTTGTGTCCCACCCCATCAGTTATGGGGTATAAACATTTATGACCTTGCCCTCAGTAGCCGCCGAGTGGTTTTCTTGGGATCTGACTGCTTGGGTTCGGTTGTAATATCAAACCAATTTGATAAAGAGTTTTTTAAACCCTTATTTCTTACCAAGGGAAATTCAAGCGGAAATTCAAAGACACCCACTTAATTGTATACTTCTTCTTATTTATTTCTTTTATTTGTATTTCTGATTCTCACTCGGACCGCTCAGAATACAAAAACGTTCTCTCATTAGAATCTAGCGACTGCTGCAACTAGGTTAAAATGCAGGAAAAATACTTTTTGCAAACACTACTGACAATAAGCTGTCAGCAGGCCTAGCGTAGACTAACGGCTCGTTAACTCAAAACACAATATGGAGATTAATTATGGAACTTGCAAAAAATCCCAACGTAGCTGTCTGGTTCGAAATTCCTGCCCTGGATTTGCAGCGGGCCAAAACCTTTTATCAAGAAGTATTTGCTGTGGAATTGACACCAGAACAAATGGGCGATTTCAAGCTTGAGCTTTTTCCAGATCCATCCAATGATGAAACCAGAATTGTCTCTGGTGCGCTAGTCAAAGGTGAAGGTTATCAACCTAATGCGAATGGCAGCGTTGTCTATCTGAATGGCGGCAAAGATTTGGATAAACCCTTAAGTAAAATAGAAAAAAATGGTGGCAAAGTGCTCATACCGAAAACTCATTTAGGTGAAGCGATCGGTTTTATTGCTTTGTTTAGCGATACTGAAGGCAACCGCCTTGGCTTGCACTCCAAACACTAAGGAAAAATAATATGCGTCGTGCGGACCGACTCTTTCAGATCATACAATATCTACGCAAGCGAAATCTCACCACAGCACGATGGTTAGCGGAGCGTTTGGAAGTGTCGGATCGCACGATTTATCGTGACATACAAGACCTCATGTGTTCGGGTGTACCCATTGATGGTGAAGCAGGCATGGGTTACATTCTTCGTGGCGAATTTGAAATTCCACCTTTGATGTTTAATCGAGAAGAAATTGAGGCCTTAACCGTGGGCGCACGTATGATCCGTGCGTGGGGTGGCGGCAAACTTAGTTTTTCGGCACAGCAAGCACTAGATAAAATCGAATCAGTGTTGCCACAAGAATTGAGAAAAGAACTCGATAGCTCAAGAATTTTTGTTCCCGCATTTCACAACGATCGAGCGCCAAAATTGTATATGGATGAAGTGCATTTGGCTATCAATCAACGAAAAATAATTCGCATCAACTATACCCGCAAAGATGGCCAGCAATCCGAACGTGAGCTTTTTCCTTTAGGATTATTTTTTTGGGGTCACGTTTGGACACTTGCCGCGTGGTGTTTATTACGCGAAGAGTATCGCAGTTTTCGCGTTGATCGAATTCAAGCACTGGAAATTTTAAATCAGATTTTTCATGAGAACGAAACGGTTTCATTGAATGCTTTTTTTGAGCATATAGAAACCAGTTATGGTTAAGCAAGCAGGTATTGTATGAATATGATTATTGTCATTCTCGCCTTAATGCAAGCCTGTTGGATGTTGTTCGATGGCATCCATGTTCTTCACAAAGGTAAGTACTTCGGCCCACCGACACCTGGTCCCTGGCGACATATGTTTATCAAACTTGGAGTCAATCCGCTTGCACTTGGTCCTTTGTTTATTACTTTAGGCTTATGCTGGTTTATCGCAGCTTACGCACTAATATTCAATTTTACTTGGGCAAGCGAACTTGTGTTGCTTTGTGCAATTGCTTCGCTATGGTACTTGCCCATAGGCAGTATCATCGCTTTGATCATCCTGATTCTTATTTTTTTAGGTTAAAAGCAACGCAATACAAAGCTCTAACGTTGAGTCCACTGCTACAACTGTGTTCAGATTTCTATTTCCGCTAAATCATTTGCCCAGCATTGCGTTTTGAAATCATCTAATCTCCCCGCTTATGTGAATATCATCACAAAAGTTTAAACCATCGCAACGAGTGGCCGATTTCAGGGAGTAACAATTTGTTACAAAACCAATCGCAGAAAATCGAAGGAGAACGCATATGCTATCACTCAATTCCTGGCAACGGATCCTGGGTTTACTCGTTCTTAGCAGCAGTCTTATTTAACCAG
>JAOUJM010000388.1 GCA_029883265.1 Gammaproteobacteria bacterium | reverse complement strand
TTGTTTCTACAGTCCCGTCTTCATCAAGCTTATATGATTCGACAGCGTTATGTGCTCCTTCCTCAATAAATGTAGGAATATTTGCAATGACATACCAATCACCCATAAAGCGATTCAAATCAATTTCGCTCTCGGTTTTAATAGGCGCATAGTTTGCGCAGGAAGCAAGCATTAAAAAAATCACAAAAAACAAATTAGACCATCTCATGACAATCCTCCTACAATCTCTCGTATCTGAGTACATTGCCGTCGACCGTTGTTGACCGAAGCGCAAGCCATTCGGAACGATCAGGCGAATACCAAAGTTCAATTTCAAAATCTCGTGTTGAAAGATGATAATGAACCGCTGGAATTAACTGTCCGGAAACATTAATCTCTGTGCTGCCAAGCTCGCGGATCTCAACAGGTGAAAATTCGCCCGTCTGCGAGTTAAGAAGATGTGTGCTATTCAGAAAGTCGGCATCCCAATAAGAAAACGTTTTAACGCACCCTTTTAAACGCTGCTCACCGGCCTGGCTTTTTATAGTAAAGACCTCGCTCTGCATTGATCCAGCCACAAAAAAGCTCTCGCCATTATCAACTGTTTTCGACTCAATCGACTGCAGACATCCGTCTCGCCAGACCTCTCTATTGTTGTGCCGGTAGTTATAAAAATTAATAAAAAGATACTCGACATCGAACTTGGCTTCAATCGATACATTTGACCCATTTGGCTTCGGTGTGAGCTTAAAGTATTGATAACCGATTTCTTTCTTGTCCAGGTAGACCTTGAATTTCCACGAACGCTCTTCAGAAGCAAATGCAGATAATCCCAACGCAACAAGAAAGCAGATAAGCAAGAATGCATTAAAAAATACTTTTTTCATTTCTTTCTGAACTCCTAACTGTAATGTTTCTAAGGCATTAAGAATTCTTGAAAATGTAGAAGCAATTATTGAAAAATTAGATCACTTGTAAATAATAATATTATTCATGTAAGCTCTTACTCAGTTTCCACAGTTCGCACCTTATGTTTTGGACGACCTGGGATAAAGGCATTGGTATTGGCAATGTATTCACGATAAGCTGGACGACGCTTTACTATGGTCTCCTCAAGCATGACCACACCCGAAAATTTTAATAGTAGCCAGGTGATGAGCAACGGGCCGGGAATACTCCACCAAGCATCACTGCTCACTGCAAACAGATAGAATCCCCACCAAAGGAGGCACTCGCCAAAGTAGTTAGGATGACGTGTGTAATACCACAAACCTTGCGCCATCACTTTTCCCTGATTGGTTGGATTTGACTTGAATCGACTCAACTGCCAGTCCGCGACCGACTCAAAGAAGAAGCCGACAATCCAGAGCGCAATAGCAAGGGCATCCCAAAAACTGAAGGTAACGTTATTTGTAATCGCGGGCCAGAGAGGTATCAAAATTACCCAGGCAAGAAAACTCTGAAATATAAAAATTATAAAGAGGCTTTTAAGGGCAAAATTGGGTGCAAATTTCTCACGAATCAGTCGGTATCGACTATCCTCAGGTTCACCCCAATTCCTCCATGTTAAATGCAAAAAAAGTCGTGCTGACCACAATAAAACCATAGCAAGAATAATCTGAGTGCGAAAATTGTAGTCGTTGACAGCAAATGCTAATACTACAGCTCCGAAAAGAAACATAAGCGGCCATGCGCTGTCTACAATACTTACATCTTCAAGAACAAGACTGATAATCCATGTGATAAAACCAACAGCGAAAATCGCTGCCAAAGCGTATATGTATATGGAATAATCAATCATAATAATTTCCTTGAAAGACCGGATGATCAACAAAAACCTTAAGAGTTTGACTAACAGCGGCTTAGAAACACCCCGGCTAAAAACAATTGAAACCAGAGATAATTCAAGATTAAAAAACTCTAAGTCCCCATCTAAACTTTCATCCAAAAGGTTGCTGAGTTATTTAGAAGGAGTTCTGTTTTTTAAGGCTTGTTTAACTCCTTTTCCTATTTCAGTCATCCGTTCTTTGTTCACCCCCATATCGCTGTATCCTGTCCGAGAAGCGGACCGAAAATGAATGAGCTTGTGTTCTGGATCAAGTGCAAACTCTACATCATCTGTAAAACCGAATATTTTGCTCTTAAAGATGTAGTGTAGGTAGTGGGTGGATTCACTTTGTAATTTTGTTCTTGGAAGATTTTCGACAACCATTTTTATAACACTTTTGACCTCTTTGGGATCCAAATCAAACGGAATGGGGTCCATCTTCTTGTTTTTCTGCTGTGTCTGGGTGGAAACACAGTTGGGGCTTTCCGGACATTTCTTGAGTTGATGCTTAGTCATTTAATTAGCTCCATATGACTCCCATTTTTTGTATAGACATGTTTCAAAATTAAAAAGAACGGGATCCACCAAATAAGATCGTTCGTAATAATATGTACCCCAAATATAAGAGGAAGCTCATCTTTCATGATGGCCATGGAAAATCCTATTGGCCCAAAAATCTTACCAAGAAATCCCACTAATACTATCGGCCAATGAATCAATGGATTGGTGCCTGCAATCCAATACCCCAGACCATAAACTCCTACAATCATTCCAATACATTGCCACAATTGAGGATATAGGGGAGGAGGCATTCCCAAAACCTCAAAACTTTGTATGGGAAGCAATATGGCAATAGATCCCCACGCCACGTTATAAATTGCGGCAAGTTTCAATGTTATTTTCATCGCATCGATTGACATGGTACTCCTCAACTTTAAACCTTGATCAATTAATACTTTTATGACCCATTTTATTGGGTGAAAATTTTTTTCCACTTGTTAAAAATAATCTTTAAAAAGATTAAAAGAAAAAAAAATAAGGGAATGCAAGCTAATGCCCACCCGAAACAGGCCAGAATCAAGTATTGTGATAATTCGCTGATTGCTTGAAAAAAATCGGCATTGAATGCGGAAATCAGAGTCGACTCGGAGATTTCCTTCAGATTTCTTCCTGAAATGGTTTTCCCGATTTCTAAAAAAGGAAAAAATAGACTAATTTGCAAGGGGAAAGCCATGTAGTTCGCCACTTGAATAGCTGGTAAATTCAGATGAAGCAACAGCGCGGCCAAGGTGCAAAGAAGGGTAGTGGTTCCCAGAACCGGAAAAACACTGAGCGTCATACCCAGGGCAATCACCAGGGCCAATTTTACCGGGCTCAATCCCTGCTTTAATATATTTATCAGCGGTAAGGATATTTTCTCTTTAAACACGGATGTAATTTTCATAAAGATCTTTCACAATAAAATCAGTTGAAAAT
>JAOUJM010000132.1 GCA_029883265.1 Gammaproteobacteria bacterium | reverse complement strand
GCCTTGCGACGCCATCGAGCGAATTTACTTGTGCCGTGAATTTGTTGACATGCGAAAGTCAATCAATGGTCTCTCGGTATTAGTCGAAGCCGTTTTACAACTTGATCCCTTCAGCAGTCACTTGTTTGTGTTCTGCAATAAGAAACGTGACAAAATCAAAATGCTGATCTGGGAACGCAACGGTTTTGTGCTGTGGTATAAGCGCCTGGAGAAACAACGCTTCAAGTGGCCAAAGAAACTGGATTCCGATGTTATCGAACTCGACGTGCAATCGATTAACTGGTTGCTTGATGGTTTCGATCTTTCAAAAATGCAACCCCATCAGTCATTGCATTTTACAACTGTGTTATAATCCAAAGCATGAAACTCCAAACCGATGACTTACCCAATGATATTGAAGCACTGAAAACGATTATTCGTACTCAGCAGTCGCGTGAGTCATATTTACAAAATCAAATAGATCAATTACTCGAACAAATCCGCTTAGCTCGACATCAGCGCTTTGGTAGTCAATGCGAAAAGTTATCACCGGCTCAGCTCGGTTTATTCAATGAAGCGGAAACGGATCAACCAGAAATAGATATGTTGGATAACACGTCGACCGGAACAACCATCCAATCACATCAACGGAAAAAGCCCGGACGCAAATCGCTGCCAGCTGAACTTCCTCGAATCGAGGTCATTCACGATCTTGATGAAAGTGAAAAGACGTGTCCTCATGATGGTCACACGCTAAAACCCATCGGTGAAACCTACTCTGAACAACTCGACATCATCCCGGCCAAGATCCAAGTGATCCGGCATATTCGAAAAAAATATGCTTGTCCTTGCTGTGATCAAACCATCAAAACCGCGACACTACCCGAACAACCGATTCCAAAAAGCCAAGCCAGTTCTGGACTGCTAGCCCATATTGCAGTTTCAAAATATGCTGACGCTTTGCCCCTTTATCGACAAGCGGATATGTGGAAACGAATCAGCGTTGATTTTAATCGTGGCACCTTCGCCAATTGGATGTGTAAAGTGGGAGAACTAATTCAACCCATCATCAATCTCCTAAATGACAAACTCAATCAAAATTCACTGATTCATTGCGATGAAACCACCGTACAAGTCCTCAATGAACCCGACAAAAAACCTCAAAGTCAGTCCTATATGTGGGTCCGAACTGGAGGTCAATCGGGAGAAAAAATTATTCTCTACGACTATCATCCCAGTCGATCCAGCGAAGTGCCCAAACAATTATTTGAAGATTTCAAAGGCATATTCGTCACCGATGGATATGCGGGTTATGATGCTGTTGCACAACAAAACAGTCTCATCCACGCAGGCTGTATGGTGCATGCTCGACGTAAATTCACTGAAGCCATCAAAGCTCAAACCCACAACAAAACCGGCAAAGCCCATCAAGGCTTAGCCTTCATCAAAAAGCTCTACGCCATCGAAACGGAAACTAAAGGCGCGACACCAGAGCAAAAATATAAAGCACGACGACAATACTCAAAACCCATAATCGAGCAATTCAAAACCTGGCTGGAAAAATCGAGTCAACAAGTACCACCAAAAACACTCACTGGCAAAGCCATACACTACACCTTAAAACAATGGCCAAAGCTCATCGTCTTTCTGGATCATGGCATCGTGCCACTGGATAACAACCGTGCGGAGAATGTAATAAGACCCTTCGTCATTGGCAGAAAAAATTGGATTTTTTCCACTAGCCAACGTGGTGCCAAGGCCAGTGCTAATATTTACAGCCTCATCCAAACTGCCAAAGCTAATGAGATTGAACCGTTTGAGTATTTGAAGAAGGTTTTCACCGAATTGCCAAATGCTGAATTAATTAATGATATTGAAAAGCTGTTGCCGATTGTTCAAAAAGACGTTGATTGATAGTAATTTTTTACGCGACTCGCTTGTGCAACCCAAATAAACAAAAACCGAATATTAGAATAGTGGCCAGTTCCAATGTAGTGCAACGCTGTTAATAGTTATCAACTAGTCATAAATTTAGGGGAAGCTTTATAGGAGGATAGAGCTTGCCGGAATATTAAATTGAGCGTAGCCTACCGTATACTATTTCGAGTAAAGCATTAATCTAAGATTTGGAATAGTTTGTCATGGAAGTAGCGTACAATTAAATAGGAGTTAACATTATGATAACTAAAAAATTCAATTTTAAAAATTATGATGACATGAATATTTTTCCAATTATGCAGCGGTATTATAAGCGGAACCAAAATTGTAGGATTCTTGTCTTATTCTTGTTTTTTCTATACTTGAACCCGGCAGCAGCCGGAATTAGTGTTGTTGTACAGACTGGAATGTCTTGCCCTGGAATATACGGCGGTGGAGTAACATCACATCTTTCCGGCGCTATTGGTGGATTTCCAACCGATGGCTCAGGCACATCTAGTCTAGATGAATATAGTGTGGGCCAAGGCGTCTGGCACTATGAGTGTGATTGGGGTGGATTTTATTGGAATTGTAGATGGAACAAATTATATTCAGAAGAAACTCTCTGGGAACCACCACCTAACTCCTACATAACAAACTATGAAAGTTTCTTTAATACAGGCTTTACACAATTTACTACAGCTGGAACATATGGGAAAGGATATTACTGGTCGAACAATCAGCAGCTAGAACAATGGACTACATGGGAGTGGGCCTCAGATCATTGCTGATTTCCAACCGCATGTGTTTAATTTGTATCAGGTGACTGTTCGACATAAAAGGAAATCAATAACATGGATAAATTTAATGAACAAACTGTCTATAAATTCTTGTTTTTAGCATTCATATTATCATTTAGCTTAGCGATTAGTGCGGAGGAAGCATTTTATAATGAACTCCCTACTAAATCTGAAGTTAAGCGGCCACCGTCCCCGGAGGAAAATTCCTCTCCGAGCGTTGTTATAAAAAAGGCATCTCAAATGCGTTCTCCTGGCGCTGCAGCAAGTATAAATTCTACTGTTGAGCAGATTCGACAACGAGGATTTAGAGAGGTAAATGATGAAGATTTACTATATCTTTCATTAGACTACATAGCTCCCCAATTTACACCTATCGAAGAAATAGTAGGCAACACAACAACACCTCTGTCTACATTTTTGAATATACCTGGTATATTTAGAAAAATGGAACTCATCGGGTCTATTGCTAAAGGTCCAACAAAAGAAAAAAATAGTTGGACGCAGATTAGCAGATACTATTATTTATCCAATGGAAGCATCCTGATGTTTTCCGAATTTGATTATGTTGCTGCGAAAATATCGACAGCTTTTCCAGAGGAGTTGGTGAATCAGAAAATTAACGATTCTCCAGCAATGCTGATAACATTGAAATCAACCAACGGAAAATATGTATCAAAACTCACTTGGTTTACAGTGGATAAATTGTATAGTCTTCATATTACAGATCGTGCTATAGGTGATGGTGTGACTAAGCAACTGGTAGCTCTCGCCCAAGGAATTCAGCAACCTTAGTTGTTGTATAAAGGTAAGCGCTGTTTAATCAGCGCTTACTACTTAATCACTATTTTTTTCAGGATCTAACGACGAAAACAAAGTTTAAAACCAGGTATCCAACAAAATCGCAGGAAACGACTGGAGGCCCAATGCCTGATCAAAAAGTGATTGTTGAGCTACACGAATCAATAGTTGCACAGGCCAAACAAAAATGCGAATTTTTAAATTTATTAACTTTTTTGTAAAAGCACATAACACGGCGTTCAATATGGGATCGCCAAACTGCGGCGGCCCATTAACTTGGCGTTATGTTGCAAAAAAATGAGTACCAAATTTGTAATAGCTGAAATTCTTCTGTTCTCCGAAATTCGTGGTGGAAGAGCATGTATGCCCGTAGATTCGGGCTATTCTCCATACGTTGTCGTTGAGGGAGATTCAGAGTTTATTGATGTGATTTTTATAGACGTACCTGAAGATGCAAAACCAGACTCAACATTTCGTCAAAAAATTGAAATTCGTTATCCAAATTTCGTTGATCTAAATCTATTTAAAAATGGAAATGGGTTTCAAATATTTGAAGGGCGAAAATTGATTGGGAATGGCGTGATTGTTCAGCAAGCTTGAGACATTGTAGGGAAATCCCAAACAAATGTTCAATTTTGAACATAGTATTTGAATCATTTATCATCGATTCAATGAGTTACCGAGCAATGTTTTTCCCAATTTTCGCTCTAGATTATGGCGAAATAGTGGGAAAGGAAAATGGCCACAACGGCTTGTGTTGCAAAGCATTAATGTTAAACCTATGGACAGAAATAGCGTTTTGTTTAGGATTTCCCAGTTTAGGATTACTAGACGTCGTTAACTAGGCGCTTACGCAGAAACCAATGTTATCGTGTGAGTCATTGATGTGTTTTGTGCGGGCAAGCGAGAAACCACATGTTATTAAATCTGCCACCTATTTGATGAATCAAAAATAAATCAAAAAAATTCTCAATAACTCAAAAAACAACTAAACAACAATGGAAAATACCAGGAACCGTACTATGACCTGATGTTCAAGTGTTGGTTACAGTCTTCAGTTGCCTATGCCAGAGAACACAATCTCGATCCACATGCCTTATATCGATGGCGATCTGTAAGCGCTTGCGAAAAGTCGGACGTGTACCCGAATGAAGTTTGACGAGAAAATCGCTATCGACCTATTCAATTCAAATTGAGGCGTCGTATGACATGATTGTTAGTATCTGCAATATAAAGAATATTCTTGTGAATTGCCATCCCATACGGTGTGTTAAAAGAAGCATGATCAGCAACGCCATCTTTATAATTATTTAATGGGCCACCCGCCAAAGTATGAACTGAGTAATCATTTAAGCTAATTGTTCGTAGTGTATGCAGATCGCTAACAAAAAGCATATGACCATCGGTGGCAAGCCCTTTGGGCGCTAATAATCTTGCTTGGTTTGCTGGGCCGTCTACAAAACCGTAGTCATTGTTACGACCTGCAATAGTACTAACTTCATTAGTAAGCAGATTTATTTTTCGGATAATTTTGTTTTTTTCGGCAACATAAAGCTGCTTATTTGTATAAACAATGCCTAATGGAAAGCGAAATCCAGCATCAATTCCAATCCCATCTTGCGAAATATTCTTGTCTACTGATCCGGCAATCGTTGTTACCATACCGGTTTCAATACTAATTTTACGAATCGTGCCACTCGGTTGTTCTGTTACATAAAGATGGGTATCATCATGCGTTATTCCCTGAAGACTCTGGAAGCATGCATCAACTCCGATACCATCTCTAGGCTCGAAAGTACAATTTGTTCCTGCTACGGTGGTAACAAATCCGGTAGCGATATCAATTTTACGAATAGTGCTGAGATCGGTAACGTAAAGGTGAGTGCCATTACTTGTAATCCATTCGGGCTGGGTAAATCGAGCGAGTTCACGGTTTCCATCATCAACTCCTTTGGTTTTAGGTTTACCAGCAAACGTCGAAACATTACCTGTTAACAGCGAAATTTTTCGAATTACCGAATTATTTTTGTCGGTTACGTATGCATATTCATCGACAATAGTTACATCCATCGGTTGATCAAATCGAGCCTCTAGGCCCGCTCCATCCTTATGAAGCGGACCAATTCCAGCGATTGTGTTAACCTTGCCAGAGGCTATGTCAAGTTGACGAATACTATGATTCAATGAATCAGTGAGGTATAAAGAGGTCCCATCCGTAATCATACCGTCAATTGATCGAAACGTTGCGTTTTCACCAATGCCATCTCGGAAGCCAAAACTCCCCGCACTTCCCGCAAGTGGTGTGACTGAAAAATCGTTAAGCGAGACTTGTCGAATGGTTCTGGCACGGTCCGCAACAAACAGATAGTTTTCATATATGGCAATTCGATTAGGGAGACTACCAGCTTTTCCCACAGTGTTTGGGAAAATAAGTTTCCAAGGATCATCAAGAGTTTCGACTTGTGCTGTGTTTAGTTCTATTTTTCGAATCGAATTACCGTAGTGGTCGACAACATAAAGAAAACCATTCTGAATGACTATGTCCGATGGGTCTATGAACCGGGCTTCATTGCCGATTCCATCGTCTAAACCCTTCTCACCGGCTACTCCTGCAAAAGTTGTTACTTCTTGCGTTAAAAGGTCAATTTTTCTTATTGTGGAATTTAGAGTATCAGCAACAAATAGATGACCATCGGAGAAAGCTATGCCTATCGGGAAATTAAAAAGCGCTGCAGTAAAACTTCCATCAATGGCTCCTGGTGAATTCTTTTTTCCAGCAATGGTTCGGAGCCATTTATTATTTAAATCAAATTCACGTATAGTCGTACCATTGATCATATAGATAATATCGTTGTGAATGGTCATTGCAGTAGGTGACTGGATTGAGGATTTAGTACCTTGCCCATCTTCGATTGTGCAGCGTCTTGCGCTACCCGCGATGGTGGTGACAGCTCTCGATTTTTTTTCCATTTTCCGTAAAGTACAATTCCATAACTCAGCAATATATAGGTTATCCATATCCTCAGCGATAGCAGCGGGACGTCGAAACCGAGCTTCATTACCAATTGCATCAATCAATCCTGGTCCCGTGGCAAGCCCTGCAAATGTATCTACGTGGAAGATTTGTTCTTTAGGTATGGATTCAATTTCATTAACACAGGCTGAAATTAAAAAGCAGGTTAATCCAATAATTAAAGCGAATGGATGCATGGTTGGGTTCTTGAGCCTTATTAGAAATATTTTTATATTCTTAAATTAAGGATCCATTATGCCACAATCGGTAACTTTTTTTCAATTTGGGTTCAGGAGAAAATCGGCGTCTGTCGGTAAATCGGTAAATCGCTAGCTAATTTTTAGATTTTCCGGCAACTTGCCCCGCTTTTTATAGGCTTCTCGTGCAATGGCGACATCATCTAGGAAGTAGGGTGGTTTTTCTAAAAGTAAAGCTTATGGGCCGTCGACCAATGCTTTAGGCGGATCAGGATGAAAATCGATGAGCGCTATATTCGTGCCGGTAAAAATTCCTTGAGCGGTGACATGACATATGTCCATAATGCCATCAGGCGAAGCCGCCCGCGTACCAACCGAATGCGATGGATCAATGCATACTGGCGCGGGTTAAACGTTTGATTGCGGGTGCATCATTAGGATCAAGACCAATCAAAGAAACCGATGATTTCACTATCTGCTAATAGTGGTGCGTAGAAAGATGCGACGTATCATGTATTTGACTTGGAAAAAGATAGTCATCAGATCGGAGCTTTGCTTCCGCAATTCATGCACCAAGGACTCTCTTGTTTGTTGGGTAATCTCAAACTGAACCGGACGCTTGGTTTTCTGTTGTAACACCATTGTCCGAGACATTACTTTGGTACCGTGCGCGACATCGCGAACTTTGAGTTTTACAAGGTCTCAGCCACGGAGTTTGCTATCGATAGCCAGGTTAAATAAAGCTAGCTCTTTTGTTGCATTGGCAAGTTGTAACCTGATCCGGATTGCCCAGATTTCCTTGAGTTTGAGCGGCGGCTTTTGCCCGATGAGCTTGTGCTTATTCCATGGTTCAGGCTGGTTTATAGCTGAGTTATTGACTGGTGCATTAGGCATTTTTGAGCTCCTCTGAGAGCTGGAGGAGTCTATAAGTATAGAAAACGTTTATGAGGAATTACACGAAGTAAAAGGGTCAACAATTCAATTTGAGTGTCTGCTTTTGGCCGAATTCGAACTAGTGTTTCTTAATGTAATGGCTCAAATATTTTCTGATTTAATTCGGCACATCTAAGGATATGTTTTACGAGTAGTTGCGTTTTAATCGGCAGGTTTTCGCGCTTGATGTACACGATATGAAATGGTGCGGTTTCCCCGTAGCAGTTGGGTAGAATGTGCTTAAGTTGTCCTGTTTTCAGGTAGGAATTTGTTACCATTGCCGGTGTTAGCACCACGCCTGCCGAATTGCTTGCAGCTTCCAGTAGGGCTGTCATGTCATTTAAAAGGAGCTTTGGTTTTATCGGTACATCGAGCTCTTTGCCATCGCATTGGATTTTCCAATAATTCATCGAGTTTGATCTGGAGAATGCAATAACAGGTGTGCTTGAAATATCAGAGATTGATGCGATTTTATGTTGACTCAGGAATTCTGGTGATGCGCACAATATTCGCTTCGTTGAGGCAAACGGCCTACTGATTAAGCTGGAGTCCTGTAGGCGTCCAACACGAATGGCAACATCATAACGCTGTGCAACCATATCCTCCTGCTCGTCACTTAAGTTTACGTCTAATACGATCTCCGGATATTGTGTACTAAAACTAGCAAGCCATTCTGAAAGAAATATACGGCCAGCCGTTATTGGCGCGGTAATACGTAATGTGCCGCGCGGTTGCAAAGATATTTCCTGGGTTATGTCCAGAACCTGTCGATACTCTTCTGCTAGCCGTTGGCAAGAGGGTAGAATCTTTTCGCCAGCCTCTGTCAGAGATACGCGTCTTGTTGTGCGATGCAGAAGCTGTGTTTTTAGGTTGGTTTCGAGAGCGTTGATATGCCTGCTTAGGGTGGAATTGGGCATTTTGAGCTTACGAGCAGCCGCTTGAAATGAACCTTCTTCAGCTACTAACGCGAAATAAATCAGAGAGTTACTATCCATTGTGCCATATATAGAATAAAGAATGTCATTATTGATGATTCTGAAATTATAGCATAAGTACGATAATAAGGGAGAAACCAGGACAAAGGAGTCACTCATGAAAATATTAAACCGTAACTCTCTACTTTTTGTTGTTATCAGTTTGTTTGCTTCTCCCATTACCATGGCGAGTAAGCCGCATACTGATGTTCGCGCGCTTATTCAAATCGATTCGCAAGCCAAAGAGCATGTATTGTTGGAAATGCGCCAGCTACTTGAAGCGACACAACTGATACTAGATTCAGCATTGAAAAATGATATGAAAGCGGTTTCTCAGTACGCATCAAATGTTGGTTTAAAGGCAATGAAGGCGACACCAACAAATGTTGCTAGCCAGTTACCCAAAGAATTTAAAATAATGGGCCGAAGTGTACATGAGGCGATGGATAGTATAGCGCGTGATGCCAACGATCTAGGTGATCGCGAACATACATTAACGCAATTGAACGAAACGCTACAGAGTTGTGTTGCTTGTCATAATGTTTTCAAGTTTCAGTAAACGGAGGTAACGGCTATGTTCAGTCTTCCAGAAGATGTACACGCATTCAGAACAACCGATACCTTTGATCAGGACAGTATCCCTGCCGGTTTACTCAAGGAGCATCAGCTAAAGGAAAACACCTGGGGGAAGATACACATCATTGAGGGAAAGTTGATTTTGGAATTTTTGGATAACGGTAATCTCCAGGTGTTAAGTAAAGATAAGCCTGGCATTATCCCGCCTCAAGTATTTCATCAGGTAAGAGCGGTTGAGGGTGTGAGGTTTTATGTTGAGTTTTGGAAGTAAGAACCTCAATAATTCTACTTTTGAATGTCCGTTTCTGGCCGTTATCACCAAATTTTATTGAACAGGCGGAGGGTTACATTTAGTCTGCACTATTCAAGCGCAAGTCGTATTGTGAGGAATCAAGCTAGCAATAAACGTGGCAATGAAAGAGCTGGCCCCAATCCTAGCCAATAGCCGATAGCGGATTAAATGAAAAGCGCGCCTTGTCCACGTGTTTAATTATTTTCAGGCCGCTGGTATTTATTTCTTCGGAAAGATTTTTATCGTAAAAGTGATTGGTGGTGCGTTTTTGCTTAAGATCATACACTAGTCTTACAAGTGGTTGCGCATCATTGCCGCAATTTTGTTGCAGCACCACACCAATAAAGCCATTATTCAGCGCGACTAAGGTACCGGCAGGGTAGATGCCGATGCATTGGGCGAATAGTTTTACCAAATTGCTATCAAACAAGGTTCCGCTTTTTGAAATGAGATAGGCAATGGCTTTGCTGGGTTCTAAACTTGTTTGATGGGAGCGTTCCGATACCATCGCGTCAAAAGTATCTGCCAATGCTGTAATTCTTCCTGGTAAGGAGATCTTGTCATTATTTAAACCATTGGGATAACCCGAGCCATTAGCACGTTCATGATGTTCCACAACAGCGTGAAAGGTATTTTCAGAAAATTCGCCATATTTCTCTAAAAGTTTTTGGCTTAAAAGCGTGTGATTTTTTACCACGCCATATTCTTTTTCAGATAACTTTCCAGGTTTGTATAGAATATCTGATGGGACTAACACTTTGCCAATATCACACATCAAGGCGCCCATTGTTATTTCTTTGGTTTCTTCTTCTGACATTCCCAGGTACAAGCAAAACTTGGCAGCGATGATTGCCGTGCTTGCAGCGTGTTTAAGCAGATAATCGTCGCCGCTTCTGTTCAGACATACGCTGAGCAGCGCTTCACTATTTTTTTCTAAGGAGCGAATCACTTGTTCAACTGATTTTTCAATAAAATTCAGATCTGATAAGCCACCTTTTTTGATTCGGGCGATGGCATTATTCGCCGCGATATACACATTGCGGTAAACCGAGCGAGCGTTCGACAAGCTTTGATCAATCGTTTTTAAGTTCTCTTGACATTCAATTGCTTTTAATTGATGCATTAGGCTCACTCTTAATTGTTATTAATAACTACAGACTCGGTTACCCAATAGCGACTTTGTATAAACATTTGTTATGTTAAGTAGGCAATGTTTTGGCAAAACTGTGGGCCATCTCGCAGCAAAATTCAGCTTCAATTCACGATGAAGAAATAATCCAAGAAAATGTGATCTGTATTTATTCTGACTCCAGGTTTTGACAGCCTGTAATCACCATTGCAGAAACGACTATTGGCGCTGTACATCATGCGAGATACATTCTTGGGTAAGTGTTTTGCGGCGGTTTCGAGAGCGTGGTATAGGCTGGTCCGAATTAAAGCAGTGAGCAATCAATTGCCCACTGTGTTTTCAAACAACAATTGAGACGATTGCTCGTCTACTAATTCCCTCGAATCTCAGTCATTGGATTTAAGCTGTCCACAGGCAATCGGTAGACTAGGAATATAAGTTCCGTTGACGCTCATGCCATGCATAACAATTGCTCGATTATGTAAGGCTTGCAACTGACTCGGATCAATTGAAATCGATGTGCGATAGTAGAGGTTACCTTCATCGTCAACGAGATCAAAAGGTGTAAGCGGTAAAACAATTGGGCCATAATTAGGTAAACCTTCGGTGACGGAAACTAGGTTGTCACCATCCACATCAGCGATCAAGGTTGGACAATCCGCATTGATGCTGGCATCATCGTGCCCGTGGATGTGCTGAGGATGAATGCGTCCGGGTTCTAGCCCAGAAGCTTCAATTTTAACATTGAGTTTATCATCTCTTAGCTTTAATTTTACTTCCGCTACAACGCCACTACTGTTTAGAGCGGTGAGTTCTGCTTTAAACCTTTGTGCCTTATTTTGATTGTCACTGGCGAAGGCAACACTACTAGTCAAAAGTGCTAGTATCGCAGTAGAAGCGAATAGGTTTTTTGCGTTCATGATTTTCTCCAAGGTTATGGGTTGATTGAGTTTTGTGAGGTGCCTCTCTTTGTGAACGCATGAGAACTAGAATTATTCCCGTCATCCGGTAAATTAAAATAATATTATTTTCAACGGGAATAAATCAAGTTACTAAACCGTTTAGTGCTTTGAAGGGAAAAATCAAATGTAATTTCATGATATACACAGGACTATGAATAACAAAGAAAGGGAAAATAGAATCAAGGAACAGATACTTCGTTTACATTAAATTTAGAATTTATAATATGCGGCGTTCAAATAAATTAACTTGCAGTAAACGCTTCGTATATGGTTTTTAGCTTTTATTATGATTCCAATGGAAAGGTTGAAAGAAGGGAGCGTACAGATAATGGGAGTGATGAAATAATTGCTACTGATTACTACTTCTATGAAGATGACAGACTCGCACTCATTACTCATGACACGAGTTTTTTTACATACGATATTGATTATCATTATTTCTATGACAAAGACGGACGATTGAATTACGTTGAATTCGACGAGCAACAGGATGGTATCTTCGAAGGAAAGCGCACTTACACCTATGAATCTGGCCTGTGTGTTGAATTTGAACCAATCTCACTTAATGATTACTGGTGTATTCAGTTAAATTAGAAAGATACGATTTTAAATGTGTTTATTGTTGTTCAATTGTAATCTCATTCGCACTTACTAATGAAGCAGGGCTTTAAACCTGATGGCTTTGAATCAACTGTTTTCATAATCCGCAACGGCTTCGTCGATCCATTGGGCTAAGGCGGTGATGGTCATACGATATTGTTTTACGATGTGGCGTGGGCCAAAAGGTAAATGCTCGCGTGCTTCGGCTTCATGCTCAATTATCCAGCCTTTGGCAGTTTGTAATTGAAACTGCAAATTTTTTAGCAGTTGTAAGGCCTCGTCTTTTTCCATTTGCTCGATATTCCACAGCACTGTATTGAAATCAAAATAATAAGGTCGAAACTCGGCGACAAAATAATTCATGAGTTCTTTAAAGCGTAGCTTGCCTTGGGCGTTCACTGCGTAGACCACCTTATCCGGTACACCAGTGGCACGCACGGTTTCGCCGTCGAGCATTCCGGCCTCCGCCAGGCGTTTACAGGATTTAAACACAGCAGGTTCGCTAATTTTTAGCACTCGATGAATTTCGCGCTCACGGATGAATCGCACCAATTCGTAGGCGTTTTGCGGATTCTGTAACAATATGCCCAGAACGATAAGGTCGATAGTTGACATAACTTATTGTTTCTCAATTAATAAATAGATTTTCCAGGGCCAGTATAGGAGCAATGGGCGGTTCACACAAGCATCAAATAATACTAAAGCCTTCTTAGCTATACACGATAACACTATACAGTATAGCAGCTATACGCTATAGTGATATTGA
>JAOUJM010000131.1 GCA_029883265.1 Gammaproteobacteria bacterium | reverse complement strand
ACTACCGTCCACGCTACGGTAGTCTATCGACACCTCGCCTTGCGAACCGCCCTGTCGTTTAACAACAATCGCGACGGTCTCGTTTTCGTTAAAACTCAGTTCACTATTTGCCATGGCAATTTCACTCAGTGTGATTGCTTGTGCGTTTAGTTCAAATGCACCTACATCACATTGTCCGCTCATACGTTGATAAAATCGCTGATCCATAGATGCGCAATCAACACTGTCTATCGCATCAATGGCAGGACTTCCAGCTAATAATGCATGGCTTGCGGTATCACCACTATTCTGACTCAAACTTGCAAGCATTAAAGCTAATGCTTGTTGATCATTGGCAGCATCAAATCCACAACTGCTATCACTCGCCAAGTTATAATTTTGACTGTTAATAAGCGCGCCACAATTACTGCCCGTATCGAAATGTTCAAATAAACTAAATTGTGATTTGATGCGGGAACTCATAGTCGCTTGTGAGGCGCTATCAATCTGAGTTGCATTATTGCCTACCATACTAACATGCGATAAATCGACATAAGTTGATGTGGTATAAAGTGCGCCGCCATAAGCCTGGCCATTAGTATTGGCAATGACACGGTTGCCACTTAAGGTCGAATTGCTTAATAAAAGATTGGCCGCACCATTGAAATAAATCGCGCCGCCGTAGGCGTTTAGATCTTGAGTAATAATCGTATTTTGCGCTATGTTTTCGCTGAGTGTACTATATTCAATGTGACTATCCCGAGTCAGATAAAGTCCACCGGCGGCAAAACCTGCGCTATTGCCATGCACACTACTTTTATAAAGTGTTAATGCGCTTTGCGAATAAATCGCCCCACCATATACGCTGGCACTATTGCTAGTAAAATCACAATCATTAAGATTGATCAAGGTGTCCGTGGCCAAAGCTCCACCAAGATGAAATCCACCGCCACTATGTGACGCCTGATTTAAATTTATTTGAGAATTGAATACATAAACAGGACTATTAACTAGAATCGCACTGATTGCGCCGCCATATTTGGCTTTATTGTTTGACAATTGACTGTTTAAAATATGTAACAAAGCTGATTCGCTGCGAATCGCGCCACCATTGGTAGTGGCCGTGTTATCCATCATTGTTACCGAATCTAAAAATAGTTCAGAATTTTTTATGAATACTGCCGCACCATCTCTGGCCTGATTGTTTTCAATCGTCACATTTTCAAAAGACAAGCGATGGCGCGCCTCAACAAAAACTGCTCCACCTTGATTACTTCCAGCCGTGGATTGACTAATGTGAATATTGTGCAAACGGAACGGAATATGCTGACTAATATTATCAGCAACCCGATCTAGCAAAATAGCACCACCCCGTGCATCTTTGGAGTCAGCATTAAATAAATTCAAATTAGATAACAATACCTGCGCATGATCATGAACATGAAAAACTCGATCTAAAGTTGCTGCGTCAATTGTTGCACGATTCGATTGTTCACCTATGATTTGCAAATCATCATGAATATCCAAATCCCCACTGGCGGCCATGTCTTCATCAATACCGGCAATACTTAAACTATAGGTTCCCGTCGGTAAAAGAATAACATCTTCACCAGGCAAATCATTGGCTTGCTGAATAGCAGCGCGTAGTGAGCAAGCGCCGCTGGCAGTGGCGCAAACCTCATCGCTCAGATCCTGGTCTACATTGTCGTCAAATGTATTGACTTGAAAAGTTTGCGCAATGGCGCTGAATGATAGAATAAATAATGAGAAAAAAATAATCGAGGTTTTCATGGATTTGCCTCATAGCTGTTTTGATTTAGCAACCGTCATTAATTATTGATTGCCATTTTCACCAAAAACACAAAAACAAATGTTGGTGTCGCTCACAAAACAATCTTATTTATTTTTCCTGCAAGCCATAAAACAATAAAGACAAATCGAGCGTTTGTGAAGCATATCACAAGACGCTCGATTTGTCGTTTATCACCGCCTACGATTTATACATTCCCGATGTTAGAACAAGGGCGGGCCATCAGCGCTATCGTTGTCGACAATTGTAATTGTAACTGTGCGTTTATCGCCAAGTTGCGCGGTGTCACCCACCAAATTACCTAGAGTCAGAATAATAGTTTCGTCAGGCTCTTGATCAAAATCATCAATAAATGAAACGGGAATAAATTGGCTAAGCTGTCCCGGTGTGAAGGTAATCGTACCTTCGGTAACGATGTAATCATTAAAAAATTCAGCTGTGCCGCCGGTAACTGAATAATCCACACTCGCTTGTGTGCTCGACCCGGCACTACGTCGCACTTCAATCAATAAGTCCCAAACCGATTCCTGTTCTGCGACTGCCGACAAAGCGAATTGGATAATATCATCCGCAGGTGGTTGATCAACATCATTATCGATTACGGTGATGACCACATCATTTGGTGAACCTAAAGTCGCGCCGCCCAAAGGATCACGCAAACTAATGACGATTGTTTCAGGCATTTCCACCAGCGCATCATCAACAATGCTAACGGATATTGTCTTAGCTGTCTCTTGATCAGCAAACTCCAGTGTGCCGCGCGTGAAATTATAGTCATCACCAGCACTGGCCGTTCCTCCTGTTACAAAATAATCAACACTCACTGCGCCGTCACGACCGTCACTTCGCACAACATCAATATTAATAGTACCTGCATCCTCATTGGCAGCAGCACCAGCTTGTAAAAAGGCCACACTACCCGGTTGCGGCAAGCGTTGTTCATTATCAACAATCACTATTTCAAGTGATCTATTTACGCCTAGACTGCCACCGCCTTGTGGATTTTTTAATTGCACAAAAAAGTTTTCGTCACCTTCCAACATCTCATCTTCAATAATTGAAAGACTAATGGTTTGCGTATCAACGCCACCGGCAAAAAACAATTGACCACTGTTGGCCGTATAATCAATGTCCGCGCTGGCATTGCCCGCAACAATGACATAATCCAATAAGACTGCGCCCTGAACGCCTGAGCTTCGATTCACTGGTAACAAATAATCACCCTGGGACTCATATAGTGAAAGCTTGGCCGAAGAAAATTCAAAAATTCCAGTGGCTGGTGAGGTTTCGTTATCCGCCAAATCAATGCTCATCTGATTATTACTGGAATCGAGCCGTGCGCCAATGCTGGGATTGCGTAATTGCAGCGTAATAGACTCATCACCTTCATACAAAGCATCGTCTTGAATATCAAGCAGCACAGAAACACGGGTAACTCCAGCAGCAAAATCTAGTGCTTTTGTCGATAAACTGAAATCTTGCCCTTCACTCGCAGTTGCACTACTAATCACCAATTCCGCACTAACATCAAGATATGGAAATACTGCAGCGCGTTCAATATTAATCACACGACGTATATCACCTTCCTTAACACTCAAGCTTCTTGCACTTAAGCTTATGGTCGAGTCTTGAATTGCATCATCATCCAGTATGCTTACTAGGGCGCTGTTTTGCATATCTGTTCTCACACCACCCACAGGATTCATGATGATCAATTGAAATCTTTCATTGGCCTCGAACTTTTGATCATCATTAAAATCAATTTGAATGCTTTTAGCGCCGAGTTCGCCGTCAGCCCACATCACCCGTCCGCGGGCCGCATCTAAATCAATATCAGATGAATTTGTATCAACATGATCGACTCGATAATCTATACTCACCTCACCGATACTTGAGCCAAAACGCTCAAGCTCCAATGCTATTGTGGCACCAGTTTCGGCAACTGAATATAACGTTGAAACTAGCTTCACTGTTCCGTAATCATTAATACTCGCCGCGTTCTCTAAAGCCCCTCGATCACACAAACCATCATTACGCTGTCGCATTTGTTGATCCAGTGCAACACAGTTGCTATTTTCTGCGCTATCAATAGCTGGGCTACTTGATTGCAGACCGATTATTTGGGACGTCAAGTCAACATCTACTACATCTAGTAAAGGATTCACATTCGATAAATCACTAGCCATAGACAATAAACAGCTACCATCGGAATCCAAGTTACCTCCCAAACTAGTCATTGGGCCGAAACAGTTTTCTCCATTTTTTGCGTCACTTACGATGGAATTAGACAAATCAGTTTGCCCACGCAAGTAGCGACTATTCAAATTCGCACCATAGGTCGCATCATTGAATGCCAAGGTTGAATGACTAAAGCTGACTTGATTTGAAGAGGTACCTAGAAGAAACAGACCACCGCCCAGGGCTTTTCCCCCGATGGCTGCCTGAACGCTATTATTGCTGATAATAGTATTAACAAAACTTACATTGCCAATCAGATACGCCGCTCCGCCAAATGCATTACGACTGGAACGTAAACCGGGGTTCCTTACTTTGTTTGCATCGAACACGCTCTGATGAATGTCTGAAACAATACCAACACTATTACTCAAATAAATTCCCGCGCCACGAAAACCAGCGCTATTACCCTTGACCACTGATTGGTTTAGCAGCGTCAGATTTTGTGCTTCTATACCACCACCACTAAGCTCTGCATGATTGTTGCTGATCTGAAGTTCAGTTAACACAATACGAGCTTTATTCAATCGATTTTCAATTGACAAGCCACCGCCTTGAACGACCGCAGTATTTGAAGAAATTTCCGACCCTACTAATGAAACATCAAGCGGTGCCCGAATCAAAATGCCTCCGCCTAATCCGGTGTTTCCGCTTTCACCCAAGGCTTGATTGCCGCTGACAATACTATTGGCCACATAAATCACACCGCGAGCATAAATTCCACCACCACTGGATGCTTGATTGTTTTTTATTTGTGAGCTTTGAATATTTAAATAATTCTGCGAGTGAATACCAGCACCCAACGATGAAGCTGTATTATTTTCGATAAGACTATTTTGAATATTCAAGTTTCCATCGGCACTATAGATGCCACCGCCCAGGGTGGATGTATTTTCCACTAGTTGAACACTATCTAGAGATAAATGAGTGCCTAATCCTTGGTAAATGGCGCCACCACGTGCGGCGGCCGCCTGGTTTTTTCTTAATGTTACTTTGGTGATTTTACTTTCATTAACAAACTGAGTATTTTGTTTTAAATTATTTATTTGGATTGCGCCTCCATTGCCATTGACGGCATTTCCATTTAGCAATGTTACATTTTCCAATTCAAAATATCGCACTTCGTTTACATCAAATATGCGATCATTATTTTGGCCATCAATAATAACCAACGCATGTTCCGCGCCAACGATTTTTACATCATCAAGAATATCTAAATCACCACTAAGCGCAGCATCTTCTTTTGATGGTCCCGATAAAAAATATGTGCCCGCTGGTATTTCGATGGTATCCATTCCACCCAAATAGTTAGCTTGTTGTACCGCCGCTCGCAAACTACATTCACCGGTACTGGCAATTTTACAAATACCGTCTTCTATATTTTCGTCCACTTCATCACTAGTGGTTGTAACCGTTATCATGACTGCGTGAGCGTTAACATATACCAGGCCGAATACAATTATTAATAGTAATTGTTTCAACAAATAATATCTGTCTCTGCTATCAACTCTGTTTTTCATAAGAACATTCCTTTGCTAATTAGTGACAAATGAGCCGGGTGTCATGACAGTCATTAGAACATTTTTGTAGTGAGTTGCATGGCAGATCGTTCTGCCATGCACCCCTGATTGAATAAGAAAAATACTTAGCTTAGAGCGTATCTTTCTTGAATGTAGTGCGTGTGCCGGTTGGAACAAAAATATCAAACGATACATTATCAACCGCAGTTGAATTATTACTTTGTCTGAAGTTATTAATGGCAGCACCACCACCATAAATGCTATCAATGCCACCAATTATCCAGCCACCCCAGCATAAGTAACCGTAGCCACCGACACAGGTTTTACGTAAGGCCGCAGCAAATGCACCAACTGAACTAGGTGGAACGACTGGTGACGCCGGACGATCAACACCAACTGAAGTACGAATGCCTACATTGTCTAACACATGAACGTAAAGACGTTTTCTAACGGCTTCTTCAAGCGCAAGAATACCGTCTGCTTGTTCTGCGGGTGTATTACCAATCAGACCTACATCACCGGTAAAATTAAAAGTCCAACGTTCGCTAGCCCAGCGATTTTCCACCAAGCTACGCACGGAACTGGAATGGAAGAAGCGACGTTTTTTACGCACGGATTCGATGCGTTGCCAAAACGTGTAAAGATTGTAGCTGGCGGTATAGCTTGCATGAGCCAATAATTCAAAATCAGTATCTAGATCGACAATTAGGTATGCATCAAGATCTGTCTTTTTGCTTGGATCGGCTTCGATCGGACAGGCACCGAGTAGTGATAAGGTAATACCAGAACTAAAAGTGTCAGGAATCACAGTGCTAGGCGTTGCGTTTTCTGGATTGGGTGTAGGCGCAGTTCCATCTGGAAACTTGTGCACACCATACTCAAAAAAGCCAGGCACGGTCGCAGACAGAATAACGGGGATATTATGCGAACCACTGACAATATTACCACTGAATGAATCATTGACAGCAGCCATAATGCGAGCACCCGTTAATGGAATGCGTTTCCAGTTTACGGCGAGGCCAGGATTGGCGACAACAAAATCATTGACTAACTTAGTCCATTCGGTTGTATAAATCATGCTAGCAGCAGCGCCATTAATCACAGCATAATCATCATAAACTTGAGCCGCACGATCGCGAAGTGTTTCCGCAGCTGACAGAATTGAGTCATAGGTTGTGGTGATTGATGCCAAACTTCTATCCGCACGGGTCAATGCTAGTTCGGCGCGAGTTAAATCGGCACGACGCGCATTAACATTGGTACGCGCTGGATAATAGACACTAGTACGATGAATATTGAACTCATCTCTAGCATCTAAGTAGGCAGTGCGCTCACCATCACAATCAAGCAATGGATCTTTTAACGGATCCTCTGCACATTGAACATATTCAAAACGGGCGGTTTGGTATGCTTCAAGAAGTTCGTCATACATGGTTTGCGCAGTTAGCAAATCATCTTCTGCTTGATATAGTGCTGCTTCTGCTTCATCTTTTGCTTGAGTCAATCCTTGAATATCAATCAGATCAAATTCATCAGTCAATGCAGCCAAACGAGTTTCATAACGAGCCACCGCTGTCAGCAACACTGACTCTTGATTTTTCGCCGTTTCTAGATTAGAACAAAAGTTCACATTGTTGTTTGAAATATAAGACGATAATGAAGCCGTTCCGATTGTGGGCGGCGCGACATAACCCGTATTGCAGTCTTCACTATAATGATAGGTCGAACCATTAGCCGGCACAGTCACCTGCACACCAGGATGACAATTGGATACCAGTGCCGGATTCGCGGTTGACGCCTGGACAGAACCGACATTTGCAATCGCAAACAAAGCACTTGCAGCCGCCATTCCTACGCTGTGTTTATTAAGAAATCCTCTTCTCTTCATGTTTTATCTCCATTAATCTTTGTAAACATAAGCATGTGTTTATTCCTACTCCTGTAAAAAAACGTTATACCTCCTTCAATTAATTAATTTGTTTATGGACACTTAAACTTCTCCCTGTTTTTCGACATCCACAGGATCAATCGCCAATGCGTCATCCCGCTGTTTTTGTGCTTGTAGCTCTGCTTCAGCTCTTGATAATTGCTGTTTAACTTGGGCATCAATATCTGCTTTATCTTTTTCAGTTAAAGTCACCGCAGCGGTTTTTCCTGTTTTCTGCGAATACGCTTTCACTTCTTTTTCATAATCTTCTATTTTTTTTACGTATTGTTCTGCATGGTCTTTGTAGTCACGCAGGCGCAATGCTGTCAAATGGGCAAACAACTTCGACAATTGCTCGCGCTCACTCTTGGGCACTACGCCTTCTTCATTTAATCGCGTGACCACATCATTGCTATCAATATAATCACGAATTTTTTTGATTTCCTGACCTACCTCAGCTGAGGGTATTGCTGTTACATCAGCACTTAACTCCATACCTAGAATCAATTTTGTTTGCATATCAACAGCGGACGTTGCTGAATCAATTGATTGGTGTTGACTGACGGATGGTTCATTTTCATCTACAGCAGGTGAATTACTAGGTAACTGCGGGTCCAGTGTTTCCTGAAGATTGTTATTTGAAAATGATTGAATCGAGGCAAGCTCCCCAGTATTTTCTATTTTGGATGGTTCATTGACTGTTTCGATAGGTTTTGTTTCTTTGTCAGACACTACATATACCAATACAGCACTGGAAATTACTAACATCACCACAGTCATTAATCGTTTAGTTTTCATTAACTCACTCCTTGTCACACAACATTTTTCAATACTAACTAGCGCTAGTCATTCTATTGAACCGGGATACTGATATCCGCAATATTGGTTTGAACGACATAATTGCCCAACACCTCACCTTCGTCATAAGCTTCACTCATGGAATGGATTAACATGCTGGCGCCGGTGGCGTTAGGATACGAACGCGCTTCAATAAAGCTCTGCATTACATTCCAGTCATTGTAATTACGTTGATCAATTAACCCATTACTACGACTTGAACCTTTTGGATAAACATACAAGGTGCTGCTATTTATGCTTGTTTCAATCTCAATAACAAATACCGTCTGATTACCAACAACACTTAACCAACGTGACTGATAGTCATTATCGTAATAAGCAGCGAAAATACTATCACCATCAAAATAGGCTGCATGACGGCGGTAGGGCCCAGCCTGATCCGTATCTGATTCAATTCCGATTAAGAGATAACGACTTTCACTCAGTGCGCCGGTTTCCACTTCTGCACGAAAGACAATATTTTGATTAGGTGAGTACTGGCGCTTTGAGGTCGCTGCAACCCATTGCCAATCAGGTGTTACAATTGATTTCACTTCTAATTTGCCATTCAAAATTTTCATGTGTTGCTCTGGTACTTGCCAAAAACCATTCGCATTTGCATCGAAGTGTTGCGCCCAAAGCACAGGAATAGGTTTGTTGCGATGAAACGTTTGTGATATCGCATTATTGTTTGTATCGTATTGATAACGTATAAGTGAGCCAGCAGTGTCGATAATGGCTTCAACTTGATTCAAATCGTTATATATAAATTCCCGCACGCGATCTTTATCATTCTCTACGGCAATGAGTTGCCCAATAATGCGGCCATTAATAACAGATTCAGACATGGCACTAATATACATGCTTGCGGGTGCTTCACCTGGGCCGGCTTTGGCTTCGATAAACGTGCGTAAACTACCCCAATCTGAATAATTGCGTACATCAGAAAAACCCGCACTACGATCAAGACCTTTTGGATAAACAAACAAACGTGTTCCGCTCGCATGACTTTCTACCTCGACAATATAGGCAGCATTGTTCTCAATTGTTCCCAACCATTTGGTTTGATATGTTCCATCATAGTAAGAAACAAATAGAGCATCACCATCAAAGTAGGCCGCGTGGCGACGGTATGTGGGTTTACTCCAATCACCATCAATGCCTACAACTAAGTATCGGCCGTCTACTTTCTCACCCGTTTTTACTTCAGCTCGAAAGGTGACCTGCTCATCCAATTGATAGGCACGTGTGCCCCAAACACCTTTCCAAGTTGGCGTTGCATTCGATTGTGTAGTGACTTTTAACTGACCAGCCACGACTTGCATGAAAGCTGTTGGCAGATTAGTTAATCCCGAGCCGGCCAAAGAAAAATCGGTGGTCCATAATGGTTTCACTGGCGTATCCGTATGTCGACGTTCTTTTACAATGCGTCCATTGTCATCAAAAATATATGTAGTCAAGGCGGTTTGATCATAAACTGCGTTCAATTGACCTTCGCCGTCATGCACATAGACTTGAATTTCATCAGGTAAGCTTGGCCCAATCACCGGTTCTTCAACCGTAGTTTGGTAACCGACTTGCAGGCTAGCATCCTTGCTAAAAGTGGTTCCTGAGTTTCGCTCACTCAAACCCGTGTCCTGAATTTTTTCGGTGACCCACTTATCATTTTGCAAACGAAAATTGGTAACCAATGTATCGGAAATTGAAAACAAATATTGATTGAAACGACATAGGCTACCGTAACGTTGCCAACAATCGTCGCTTGCAGCAGGAGCTGCACTGGGATTGAACGCTAAATCAGATTTAGCCACGATAGGTGTTGCACGATAAACCAATGCTAGTTCACGAAAAGCTTTGCGTATTAATTCAGATTTGACTGCTAAACGTATTTCTTCTTGCTCTAACAAGTCATATTGATAATCACTGTCCGCATCAAATTCCACATAAAACCAGTGCGCATCCACATTGGAATCGATAAGACTAGCTAATTCTTCGTTGCTAATATTGTTAATCGATAGTTGATTATTGCTGCTACCCAAGGTTTTTCGTTTGATAAGTTCATCCAGCAATTTGTAATAAATTGCTCGCGTAAATACACTTTGTACCAATTGATACAAATTATAAGATACGGTATAGCCAGTTTTTGCTTCGACGTAATAGGTATATTGCAGATTTACCGGTGTAAACGCCGTGAGATTACTAAGCGACGTAACATCGACCGCTGTGTTAACACCTTGCGAGAAATATTGGCAAGCACCTAATAAACCCAGGCCAATATCAACATGCGATGTATCCGTGATAGTGATTGGATCAATTTTGTTACTCACCAATTTTGTTACTGTGGTATTGCCGGACGGGAATAAGGTATAGTCAAATGTTTTGTCTTGAGTATTCATCCATAGCACCGGTGATCCAGTGGTTGCGCCTACGCTCTCAAGATTGGTTAACAAATCTACTTTGTTGATCGGCAAATAGCGCCAGCTTAACTGCGAATCTGAATTTAGCTTGCGATATTCATCAAGATGGGCCTGCATATTGAGCTTATAATCAAAGCGAACCATTGCTCCTTCAAGTACTGACAATTCTTGGTAAAGACTCAAACCCATTTGCTGTAGCGCATTGAATTCCGCCCACAAACCAAGATAAACAGGATCACTGCTTAGTTGATTACGACGATACTCCGCAACTTGCAGCGTCAAGGCCTGCTCAGCATCTCTTGCTTTCATGTAATTAGAAAGTGTGGTATCGACTACGTCTTCCAGCACAAAACGCTGCATTTCAAGATCGAGCAAGTGGTCAAACTCTAAATCGCATAATCCACCCATGCCAAAACAAATATTCAAGTCGTCTTCGGCAAAAGTGATTTCAATGTCTTTTTCTTCCAATTGCTGTAGGGCAAACTGATACGCCGTAAGGGTTTGCTCCACGATTAAATTTGCTTCAACAATTTGTGATTCTAAATATGCAGTGGTTGCGTCAGAGGTAAGCTCATCTGCCAAGTCAATAAGCCGCTGCGTGATTGATACTAATGCATTTGTTAAATAATCTGCCTCCGTACCTGCACTATTCAAAACAGGACAAAAATCTAAGTTAAGGTTCTTTTCCAATTTTGTAACCTGTGAATTTCCAATTTCTGGCGGCGCAATAAAAGCCGTGCTACAGGTTTCATCAAATAATATTTGTTGATTACTGTTTTGCGGATGCGTGATCACATAACCGCATTCAACTCGTTCACTTGGCAAATCGCGCAGAACATTATTATCGATGCTTGGCGTGCCAAATAATTGCGAATAACTCGATAGGGCAATTCGTTTAGTTGAATGTTTATAATCATAATAGATTAAGTCACCACGTTGGTCTTGATTCACATCACGAATTTTTGCATGTTTTATACGATAAGGCGCAACACCTAGTGCATTTTGATCAAGCACCTGACGCACAATCGGCGCACTACGTTCACCGTATTGACCGGGCGTGGAAAGAATTAGAATGGCAAATGGCAATTGTTTGGAGCGACTGATCAGCACCATATCACTATTTTTGTCAGCATCTACATCACCAATGACTTGCTTAAAGGGCGCTGGCATTTTTGAGCCAGTTAAACCTAATTGAGCCCTATATTTATCGAGGCAACTTGCTTGATCAACATCACAATCAGCAGCTAAAATCGTCCATGTTAATGGATTCACAAAATAGTCTACATTCAATTTTCCACTGCGATACTGCATACGGGCATCCTTGATGTCTCCGGCACTACAATACAAGGGGGTGGGAAAGCGACTGCATTTTTTTTGTTCATATGACGATCGCTTAAGGTTCTTGTTTGCTTTTAGCAGAATAACCCCGTTAGCAAATTGATAGGTTTTATGTGAATGGGTACTAAACGATTGTGCGTGCGCACCAACGGAGAAAATCCCAAGTGTTAATAATACAAGTATCTTCTCTATATGTTTTGTCACCACAATAACACTCCTCTCTAATAAAAAACGGCTAACGCATTTTAAAATGCAAATCTCGCCATGAAAGACGAAACATTAATTACAAAAACTTTCTGGATTATTTTTCTTAGGCGAAACTATTGGCGATTAGCCAGCGCAAGACAATAGTCCGTTAGGTTCATTTTGCTGAGAAAACAGAAGAAATAAATTGAGCACAGCCCAAAGCAGGAAGTTTTAGAGATTCCTGACAGATTTGTTTCTTTTAACAGACACTTGTTTCAAACGTTTTTTCAGGCGCTAGGCCCAAATAACCACATCGAGTTTTGTTGCGTTTTCACGACTGATTAATAAGATAAGTTCAACCTTTTAATGTTAGAAACCGCATCAAGGTCAATTAAAACCTAAAGGTTTAATTTGCCACTCTTTATTTTGAAATAGGAATACTAGACGATAAGGACACTCGCTATAGCAAAATGTAAAATAAAACAAATTTGGTTTTACTAATGACGATGTCAGCCTTACCTGCAAACAAAGTGCTGAGGAGATTTTCATTTGGTTTGATAGCCAATTAAATTTGGTATTTGAAATGCTCGTCAAGCAGACTCGGCAAAAGCAAAACACTGTTAGTGCTAGCTTAAAGTTCCTTGAATGGTATTCCAAAGCTGCCAACAAATTAAAATTTAGCTAATGCGCTTAGGCCAGTTAAACTACAAACCGTTTCTAATTCCGCTGAATTACTCCAGAGTTCATGGCTTTCACCAG
>JAOUJM010000386.1 GCA_029883265.1 Gammaproteobacteria bacterium | reverse complement strand
AATCCAATTGCAAAACACCTCAAAACTTGGCAAAGTGAACAAATCGAATAAATAAGAATAGGAATGAAATAATTGAGCGCTGTGGGAGGGTTTTTCTACGGCCTCGTTATGCTGTAGGAAAACTCGAATGTTGAATATTTTTTTATAATATTGGGGTAGTAAAACCATTCCTAAGTTTGCGATCGTCGATTATAGCGCTGCTCAGGATGTCGATTTTTCTGAAAAATTCGTGCCAGGGTTTTTCTACAGCATCGTTAGGCCAAATGACACAGGAGACTATTATGGAAGATAAAGGATATGAGCAAATCTGCAATAATTACCATCAACTAACAGATGTTCGCTTTAAGCTACTGGCATTCGTTCCTGCTATTGCAGGTACTGCAATAGCTCTTATTAGTAATGATCTTAGTGCATTCAAAGCGTCTCCTCTTCCAAGATTGATCGTTGCCATCTTGGGATTCTTGGTAACGTTAGGTATCTTTTTTTACGATCAAAGAAATAGTCAGCTATATAACGCTTTGGTTAAAAGAGGAAAAAAATTAGAAGAGGAACTCAACATAAACGGCGTATTTTCCCAACGGCAAGCAAGATCATTAAAATTGTTTGGTTTAGTGACTATTTGGCATGATCGAGGGCTATCGCTCATTTATGGTTCTGTATTGGGCGCGTGGGTATTCCCAATTGCCTGTGGCGTGCAATGGTTGTGGAATACGCAGCTAAATACGAATATGACCCCTACAATTACAGTCCCAACAATAGCAGCAATATTAGCATTGATGACATGTATTATTTTTATTTTAGAGATTCACAGACTTGATAAAAAGGCCTGAGAAATAAATTCACCCAACGCAAAACCCATGCGGGTGATTAAAAACTGTAGCCCCCTAGATAACACAGAACTGAAATTATGGGAAAATCGAAAATAATAGACCCGGCAGAGATCACCGACGAAAATCGGCCGTTCGTAATTGAGTGGCTTAACGATCGTAGTGCATTTCACACTTGGTTTTCTACTTTAGTCACAGGTAGCTTTGTACTTATCTCTCTTTTTGGAAAAAAACCGAATTTCACTGAGCCGGGTGGGGTGGTGCTTTTTATTTCACTTGGACTTTTGGCGCTTAGTTTGGTTGCAAATTTAGTCTGTGTTTGGTCAATCCCTAGCTGGAAATATCGAGTTAGTGCCAACACAATTAATAATGCTCTAGGCATGAGGCGCGAACTTGCAATTACTGCTTGGTTCGGTGTAATTTGTTTTATATGCGGAATCTCATTTGGATTCATTGGAAACACATAATAAGGTTTCTCATTTTGTCAGGCCAAAAGCCGACTGTGTCAATCCCGCATCTAAAATTGAGCGAAAAGGTGCCGCATG
This sequence comes from Gammaproteobacteria bacterium, assembly GCA_029883265.1. GTDB lineage: Bacteria > Pseudomonadota > Gammaproteobacteria > S012-40 > S012-40 > JAOUJM01. Next base: position 1,942 of record JAOUJM010000386.1, on the reverse strand, counting down.
ACTTACAATTTACATCTAAGGTCTCTGTTTCGTTATCGTCAATTGTAGAATGTAAACCCTGATCCTGAATCTTCCGTTGGTGTCTCGCCACGGATCAAACAATCCGGCAGTGTATTGAGTGCCCGAGGGGTAATGTCGAAAACCGGGCGATCTAAATTACACAAAGCGTTGGTCATGCTCGCATTAGTTGAGCTCAAACACAATCCGCATCTTATTGAAATGAAGCAGTGACTCACTGAAGCATGTAAATCAAAAATGGCGATCGTGGGCGCGGCCATACGTAAACCGGTTCATCTAATTTATGACCTTTTGATGCCAGACGGTATCTGATCCCAGAGTTTCGGTATAAGGATATTGGGACGACTTCGGTGGAATAAGCAACGATCCCGATATGTTTGTTAAATTGTATTGTTTAAGGATCGCAAACGATGGACAGCGTCGCCGTCCTTCTAGCGGGCGTGCTTTACGGCATCAATACGAAAAAATCTATAATGCCATTAATCTGGGCTACCACTTGATGTCGAAAGACCACTTTAAATAGTACGAAAAATTAATAAAATCTCTTTTCGACCGATCGTGTAGATTATCTAATTCGTAAACTGACCACGCAAATCTGTCGAGTTTATCGTTTGAAGTATGTTTCTTTCATATTTGGCAAAAACATTAATTTCACCTGCTGATTCTATCACGTACAAATTGTCATCTTTGATGAATATAGAAATAAGATAGATATAGTCTTGATTCGCCACAGGGGCAGCCATTTTCAATAAATACCCGGGCGTTTCTTTTGCAACGACGTCTTCATCTGAAAGAATAATATAACCCGAATCCTTCATATGAGTTTTAAGTGCTACTTTCCAGAATGCAAGATCGCCACCTTTTTTATTTTCAAATTTACGGACCCGGTATACAACACGGTCCGGTGTGACCGCCCGGTTCTCATAGGTATTTAAATAAGGAGCGAAACCATCGGGTTTGACGTAGGCTCTTTCGCAGCCCAACAAAAACAACGCAATAAGCACTGGATAAACCATGCGGGACACCATCATTCCATATCCCCTAAAAGTCGATCCAGACCAATTTCATTTAGCCATGGAAAGGATGATCGCGACCGCATGTTTTCGATTCCAGGTCGATCAATCGTGAAATTAATCGTGAATTGGGCATACTTGATCTGATGATTCAATAGATTAAGTCGCCCTCGTAGTTCTTCAATCTCACCAACTAACTTTGACTGTGCGGTTGATACTTTAATGATGCTACTACTCTTGCTCTCATTGAGAATACGCTGATACTCATCAAGCAATTCCTCTTTTGCCGTTAACTTCGAACGGGCCTGCAATATTTCTATACCGATATCTTTCACTGAATAAATCTGTTGATATACCCGCCAGTTTTCTTCGACAAACTGCTGCATGTCTGTTGTTTTTGTGGCGGGTACTTTCAGGGTGATGCCAGTATTGCTGCGAGTTGTAAAATATCCATCGAGCATACTGGCCTTGTGCGCCAATTTTTCCCCCGCATCATCAACGTTGCCCGGTTTTATGTTAAGTTCGTTATTGATAGCAGTTTGCCCATGGGCAATGCTCTGTATGAATAAAAGCAGTAGAAAGGAAAAATGGTGAAGGTTCTTTTTCATTTCTTCCTCTCCTTAATCGATTGAAAAATACCGGAACGGTATCGTTCCTCAGTCTCCAGACTCGGAAAATAAAGCTCAACCAGTACTAATTTCATATCCTCTGCGGATATCCCGACATAGTAGACGAAAGGATTATCATCATAGCTTTGAAGTCGTAGAAAACTAAACAAGCCCACGTCCGATTCATCAGCAGCCTGGTATCGATCCTTCAATCTCAGCTTAATCGCATCGAGCCAGAATTGTGTATCTCCTTGGGGTTGGTTGTCTTGCTGGCTTGCACGAAAGACCACTCTTTCCCCGCTC
>JAOUJM010000130.1 GCA_029883265.1 Gammaproteobacteria bacterium | reverse complement strand
CGACAACGTCAATATGAAAGTAGAACTGATTGCACCGATTGCCATGGAAGAAGGTTTACGCTTCGCTATCCGTGAAGGTGGCCGTACTGTCGGCGCCGGTGTTGTCGCTAAGATTTTTGAGTAAATAATATGACAAGTAATCAACGTATTCGTATTCGTTTAAAAGGTTTTGATCATCGTTTAATTGATCAGTCCACTAAGGAAATCATTGACACAGCTCGCCGTACTGGTGCGCAGGTGCGTGGTCCAATTCCTCTTCCGACTAAGAAAGAGAAATTCACCATTTTGATTTCACCTCATGTAAACAAGGACGCACGTGATCAGTATGAGATTCGTACTCACAAGCGCCTAATGGACATCATTGATCCTACTGATAAAACTGTTGACGCTCTAATGAAGCTCGATTTGTCAGCAGGCGTAGATGTTCAAATTAAACTGAATTAGACTCTTTTTAATTAAAAAATGCCCCGCAATCATATTGCTGGGGCGTTTTTTGCCAAAAAAAGCAGCTTTTCAGATTGTAACTTTAGTAGCGGTGTGTATAATGCGCCGTCTATTGATTTAATTGAATTGCCGGTCAATCGAAATCGGCTTAAAGAGGAAAAAATAATGACGATTGGTGTCATCGGGCGTAAGCACGGTATGACGCGGATCTTTACACCTGAAGGTGTGTCCGTGCCTGTTACCGTAATCGAAGTTGAGCCAAACCGCGTAACGCAGGTTAAAACCAATGAAACTGATGGTTATAAAGCCATTCAGGTCACGGTTGGAAGCCGTCGCGCAAGTCGCGTAACCAAGCCAATGGCTGGGCACTTTGCTAAAGCAGGTGTTGAGGCCGGTCGCGGTACTTGGGAATTCCGTCTTAATGAATCCGAAGGTGAAGATCTTCAGCCGGGTTCAGAAATCAAAGTTGATATTTTTCAAGATACGAAGCAAGTCGATGTGACTGGCACGTCTATCGGTAAAGGTTTTGCCGGTACGGTCAAGCGTCATAACTTCGCTATGAAGGACGCGACGCACGGTAACTCGCTTTCGCATCGTACTCCGGGTTCGATTGGTCAAAACCAAACGCCTGGCCGCGTTTTCAAAGGTAAGAAAATGTCGGGTCAAATGGGTAATAAACGCCGCACCGTTCAAACACTTGAAGTGGTGCGTGTGGATGCAGAACGTAACCTTATATTAGTTAAAGGTGCAGTTCCGGGTGCAAAAGGTGGCGATGTAATTGTCCGCCCAGCTGTCAAAGCGCGTTCGTAAGGAGCTAAACCGTGGAATTAAAAATTACAGCAATGAACGGTGGTGGTGCTCAAGGTCAAATTGAAGTATCCGACGCTGTTTATAATCGTGAATTCAACGAGTCTTTGGTGCATCAGACAGTTGTTGCTTATTTGGCGGCAGGTCGTGCGGGTACTCGTGCTCAAAAATCACGTTCTGATGTTAGTGGCGGTGGTGCAAAACCTTTTCGTCAAAAAGGTACAGGTCGCGCCCGAGCGGGTACGATTCGCAGTCCAATTTGGCGTTCTGGTGGAAAAACCTTCGCCGCTAAGCCGCAAGACTATACGCAAAAATTAAATAAGAAAATGCGTCGTGCTGCGATGCAGTCTATTTTGTCGGAGTTGGCGCGTCAGGATCGTCTCGTGATTGTTGAGGATTTTGGTGTTGATGGGCCAAAAACCAAAGAGCTTTTCGCTAAACTTAAAGGTCTTGGTTTGCAAAACAATTGTTTGGTTGTGACTGAAGCGTTTGATCAAAATCTTTATTTGTCTGGTCGTAACTTACCGAATGTGCAAGTGAAAGAAGTCGCTAATGCTGATCCGGTTAGTTTAGTCGGGCACGAAAAAGTTTTGTTGACGGTTGGCGCCGCCAAGAAATTTGAGGAGCTATTAGCATGAAGCAAGAGAAGCTATTAACAACATTAGTCGCGCCTCATCTTTCAGAAAAAAGTCTGGGTTTGGGTGATGCTGAAAAACAAGTTGTTTTCAAAGTGTCCAAACGTGCTAACAAAGCTGATGTTAAACAAGCGATTGAGTCTATGTTTGATGTGAAGGTGGATCGAGTGCGTATCGTCAATGTTAAGGGTAAAACCAAAACACGCGCGCGCGGTAACACGGGTCGTCGCCCGAGTTGGAAAAAAGCATATGTCTCATTGCAAGAAGGCCATGATATCGATTTCATGGGCGCTGAATAGTCGAGTGGAAGGTAGAGAATCATGCCAGTCGTAAAATCTAAACCGACTTCACCAGGACGCCGTTTCGTTGTCCAGGTTACTGCTGATAACCTGCATAAAGGTAAGCCGCATGCGGCGCTTGTCAGTAAGCAAAAACAAAACGCGGGTCGTAATAACACGGGTCGTATAACTGTCCGTCATCGTGGGGGTGGTCATAAACACCACTATCGCATGATCGACTTTAAACGTAACGATAAAGATGGAATTGAAGCGCGTGTAGAGCGTCTTGAATATGATCCAAATCGTACCGCGCATATTGCCTTGTTGGTTTATGCGGATGGTGAGCGTCGTTACATGATTGCGCCCAAAGGTTTGCAGGCGGGTGATACAGTAGTGGCCGGTGTTGACGCACCGATTAAGCCGGGCAATTGCTTGCCGCTGCGCAACATGCCTTTAGGTAGTGTGCTTCATTGTATCGAGTTGCGTCCAATGAAAGGCGCGCAAATGGCGCGTAGTGCTGGAACTTCAGCGCAGTTGGTGGCAAAAGAGGGTGCGCACGTGATGTTGCGTTTGCGCTCTGGAGAGATACGCAAGGTTTTAGCTGATTGTCGCGCGACCTTGGGTGAGGTATGTAATTCTGAGCATAATTTGCGTTCTCTGGGTAAGGCTGGCGCAAAACGATGGCGCGGCGTTCGTCCTACTGTTCGCGGTGTTGCGATGAATCCTGTTGATCATCCGCACGGTGGTGGTGAAGGTCGTACTTCTGGTGGTCGTCACCCGGTTACGCCTTGGGGTGTGCCAACTAAAGGTTACAAGACTCGTCGCAACAAACGCACGACTAAGATGATTGTGCGTCGTCGTGGCAAGAAATAAGTGAGTACGGAGAGGATTTGATATGCCCCGTTCGATTAAAAAAGGCCCATTTATTGACGCGCATTTAGCGAAGAAAGTGGAGCAAGCCGTGGAAACCAATAACCGTCGTCCAATTAAAACTTGGTCGCGTCGTTCCATGGTTAGTCCTGATATGGTGGGTTTAACCATTGCGGTACATAACGGTAAACAACATGTGCCGGTTTTAGTTAACGAGAACATGGTGGGTCACAAGCTAGGTGAATTTGCTTTGACTCGTAATTATCGTGGCCACGTGGCAGATAAGAAATCTCGATAGTTGGAGTAGAACTGATGCAAGTGAGCGCTAAATTAAAATATGCCCGCATTTCGCCGCAAAAAGCCCGTTTGGTTGCGGATCAAGTGCGCGGTGTGCCTGTAGAGAAGGCCTTGCAATTGTTGACCTTTAGTAACAAGAAAGCCTCTGGCATTGTTAAAAAAGTGTTGGAGTCAGCGATTGCTAATGCGGAGCATAACGAAGGTGCGGATATCGATGAGTTGAAAGTCTCAACTATTATGGTCGATGAGGGCCCTACGTATAAGCGTATTCAGGCACGTGCCAAAGGTCGTGCGAATAGAATTTTAAAAAGAACCAGTCATATTTTAGTGACTGTTGCGGATAATTAAGAGGAAGAATTATGGGACAAAAAGTTCATCCCAAGGGGTTTCGACTCGGCATTATTGAGGATTGGAATTCCAAGTGGTTTGCAGAAAGCAAAGACTTCGCGAATTACTTGAATACTGATCTGCAGATCCGCGAACACTTGCATAAAAAATTAAAACACGCATCTGTGAGTAAAATTGAAATTTCTCGCCCTGCGCGCAATGCCCGTATCACTATTCACACCGCTCGTCCGGGTATTGTGATCGGTAAAAAAGGCGAAGATATTGAAAAATTGCGTTTAGAGCTTTCAGGTATGATGGGTGTGCCGGTTCATGTGAATATCGAAGAAATTCGTAAGCCTGAATTGGACGCACGTTTGGTTGCTGAGGGTGTTGCGCAACAATTGGAAAAACGGATTATGTTCCGTCGTGCCATGAAACGTGCTGTGACAAATACCATGCGTTTAGGCGCACAAGGTATCAAAATTTGTGTGGCTGGACGTTTGAATGGTGCGGAGATCGCACGTAGCGAATGGTATCGTGAAGGCCGTGTTCCTTTACACACGCTTCGAGCCAATATTGACTACGGTACCGCTGAAGCTCTAACTACTTACGGCATCATTGGCGTTAAAGTGTGGATCTTCAAAGGCGAAATTTTTGAGCAAGCTGAACAGGCCGCAGCCGATGAGTCTGCCGCTAAAGCTACAGCTAAGGCATAAGGGGATTAGCGATGTTAATGCCTAAACGAACTAAGTTTCGTAAACAATTTAAAGGTCGCAACCGTGGTTGGGCCGCCAATGGTAATAAAGTCAGTTTTGGCGAATTTGGCTTGAAATCGGCAGGTCGAGGTCGTTTGACAGCACGTCAAATCGAAGCGGCTCGTCGTGCAATGACACGTCACATTAAACGGGGCGGTAAAATCTGGATTCGCGTATTTCCTGATAAGCCGATTACCAAAAAGCCTTTAGAAGTACGTATGGGTAAAGGTAAAGGTAACGTGGAATATTGGGTTGCTGAAGTTCAGCCAGGTAAAATGCTGTACGAAATGGAAGGGGTTACGGAAGAAATTGCACGTGAAGCCTTTCGTTTAGCAGCGGCTAAATTACCACTTAAAACCACTTTTGTAGAGCGGACGGTAATCTAATGAAAGCAAGTGAATACAGAAGCCAAGACGTTGAAGCTTTGAAGCAAGAATTGGTAAAAATGCAACGCGAACATTTTAATCTGCGCGTGCAAAAAGCAACCGGTCAATTAGGCCGCTCCCATGAGCTGGTCCGAGTGCGTAAAAGCATCGCACGTTGCAAAACGATATTGAATGAAAAGCTTAAAGGTGCGCAGTAATGAGTGAACAAGCAGAAACAAACCGCACTATGCAAGGTCGTGTTGTTAGTAACAAAATGGATAAGACCATTACTGTGTTGGTTGAGCGTAAAGTTCCGCATCCTGTATATGGTAAGTACGTTAAACGTTCGACCAAATTGCATGCTCACGATGAGAATAACGTGTGCCAAGAAGGTGATGTGGTAACGGTTAAACAAACTCGCCCGCTTTCGAAAAGCAAATGTTGGGCGTTGGTTGAAGTGGTCGAAAAGGCTAATTAGTAACTTCTCGATGGAAGGTAAATCAATAACTTAGCGTAGCTTAGCTGTTGATTTTGGGTTTAAGTCACAAGGTTTTTGTGCTAGAATCCGTCGCCTTTTTCGGGTCTTAATGTAGGAATTGGAGTGTATCCATGATTCAGATGCAATCCCAGTTGGATGTTGCCGATAATAGCGGCGCCCGACGAGTACAGTGCATAAAGGTTTTGGGTGGTTCGCGTCGTCGTTATGCGGGAATTGGTGACATCATTAAAGTGAGTGTCAAGGAAGCTATTCCTCGCGCCAAAGTTAAAAAAGGCGATGTGTATAACGCGGTTGTGGTGCGTACCCGTAAAGGTGTTCGTCGTGCTGATGGATCTTTGATTCGTTTCGACGGAAATGCTGCGGTGTTGTTGAATAACCAAAACCAACCCATAGGTACACGTATATTTGGTCCGGTAACGCGCGAATTGCGTACAGAGAACTTCATGAAGATTGTATCTCTGGCTCCGGAAGTATTGTAACGATTTAAGAGAGATTTGAGTCATGCGTAAGATTCGCAAAGGTGATGACGTTATCGTAACCGCCGGTAAAGACAAAGGAAAACGTGGAAGCGTTTTATCGGTTGCAGACGACCGAGTGTTTGTTCAAGGCGTGAACATGATTAAGCGCCATACCAAACCGAACCCCAATGCCGGTGTGGCAGGTGGGATAGTTGAAAAAGAAGCATCGCTGCATGTTTCTAACGTAATGATTTATAACTCTAAAGAAAACAAAGGCGATCGCGTGGGTTTTCGTTTGGAAGGCGACAAGAAAGTACGCTTTTTCAAATCCACTGGCGATGTAATTGACGTATAGAAAAGGTTAAGTCATGGCAAGGCTAAAGTCACAATACCGGGACAACATCGTTAAAAAATTGCAGGAACAGTTTAACTATTCTAGCGTAATGGCGGTGCCCAAAATTACCAAAATCACCTTAAATATGGGTGTAGGTGAAGCAGTCGGCGATAAGAAAGTCATGGAACACGCAGTGGGTGACTTAAGTAAAATCGCAGGCCAAAAAGCGCAAGTATGTTTATCTCGCAAGTCAATTGCAGGCTTCAAGATTCGTGATGGCTGGCCTATTGGCTGCAAAGTAACATTGCGAAATGATCACATGTATGAGTTCCTTGATCGTCTGATCAATATTGCAATTCCACGTATTCGTGATTTTCGTGGTATGAATCCAAAATCATTTGATGGTCGTGGAAATTACAGTCTGGGTGTGCGTGAGCAAATCATTTTCCCAGAAATTGATTATGACAAGATCGACAAACTACGCGGTTTGGATATCACCATTACCACGACTGCTCGTACAAATGAAGAAGGCCGCGCTTTGTTGTCGGCTTTTAACTTTCCGTTTAAGAACTAAGGTAAGCGTATGGCGAAGAAAAGCATTGTAAACCGAGAGCTTAAAAGAATGCGCACGGTAGAGCGTTTTGCTGAAAAACGTGCAGCATTGAAAAAAGCGATGATGAATCCAGCTCTTTCTGATGATGAACGTGAGGAAGCGCGTCGCAAATTTCATGCTTTGCCTCGTAATGCTAGTCCATGTCGTTTGCGCAACCGTTGTCGTTTGACCGGGCGCCCACATGGCTACTATCGCAAGTTTGGTTTATCTCGTAACAAATTACGTGAACATGCCATGAAGGGTGACATACCCGGATTGGTAATGTCGAGTTGGTAAGAGGACAGCAATATGGCAATGTCAGATCCAATTTCAGATATGTTGACTCGCATTCGTAACGCGCAAGCGGCGGAAAAAGCGAGTGTGAGCATGCCTTCATCTACGGTTAAAACAGCAATTGCAAAAGTGCTGCAAGAAGAAGGTTATGTATCAGGTCATGCAGTGGCTGAGGTTGATGGTAAACCTACGTTAACCATCGAATTGAAATATTTTCAAGGTAAGCCAGTTATTGACACTATTAAACGCGTCAGCCGTCCAGGATTACGTATTTACAAGCAACAAGATGAGTTGCCAAAAGTACGTGGTGGATTAGGTGTCGCGATTGTTTCAACTTCAAAAGGCATTATGACTGATCGTGCTGCACGCAAAGCTGGCGTGGGTGGTGAAGTTATGTGTACTGTTGCTTAGGAGCTTAAACAATGTCTCGTATAGCAAATGCACCTGTTTCCGTTCCTTCTGGCGTAGATGTTAATCTCGCAGGCCAGGCTTTGACGGTTAAGGGGCCAAAAGGTAGTTTAAATATGACCTTGCATAACGATGTAGCGGTTAATGTTGCTGAAAATGAAATTTCAGTTGCAGCAACAGCCAAAACAAAATTATCGCATGCAATGTCCGGTACAACTCGAGCTTTACTTAATAACATGGTGACGGGTGTATCACAGGGTTTTGAAAAGAAATTGACGCTTATTGGTGTTGGTTATCGTGCCCAAGCGCAAGGTGACAAATTAAACCTGACCCTAGGTTTTTCGCATCCGGTTGAATTTCCGGTACCCGAAGGTGTAACCATAGAAACACCAAGCCAAACTGAAATTCTGGTTAAAGGTATTGATAAGCAAAAAGTTGGTCAAGTAGCTGCGAATATTCGTGCTTACCGTCCACCTGAGCCTTATAAAGGCAAAGGCGTGCGTTACGCAGATGAGCAAGTTGTTCGCAAAGAAGCTAAGAAGAAATAAAGGCATAAACATATGGACAAGAAAACAGCCCGTTTACGTAGAGCTAAAAAAACACGTGCACATATTCGCCATTTGGCGGCCAATCGTTTGTGTATCTATCGCTCGCCACGTCACATTTATGCACAAATTATTGCCCCTAACGGTGAGCAGGTCATAGCTGCTGCTTCAACCGTTGAGGCTGGGGTTCGCGGCGAAGTGAAGTCAACAGGTAATGTTGATGCCGCTGCGGCTATCGGCAAGTTAATTGCTGAACGCGCGAAAGAAAAAGGAATTACTCAAGTTGCTTTTGATCGTGCAGGTTTTAAATATCATGGTCGTGTCAAAGCGTTGGCTGATGCGGCTCGAGAAAACGGTTTACAATTTTAGGATAAGGGTATTCATTCCATGGCTAAATTTGATGCAGGCCCACAAAGCAGCGATGATTTATTAGAAAAATTGGTTGCAGTTAATCGTGTGGCCAAAGTTGTAAAAGGTGGTCGCCAATTTGGTTTCTCAGCGCTAACAGTGGTTGGTGATGGCAAAGGCCGTGTCGGTTTTGGTAGCGGTAAGGCGCGTGAAGTACCTGTTGCCATTCAAAAGGCAATGGAAAAAGCGCGTAAAAACATGGTTACTGTGCAATTAAATAATGACACCCTGCAATACCCTGTTACCTCTACTCATGGTGCAGCAAAAGTTTTTATGCAGCCTGCGTCTGAAGGTACCGGCATTATCGCCGGTGGTGCAATGCGAGCGGTATTTGAAGTATTAGGTGTGCATAACGTATTAGCAAAATGTATTGGTAGCAACAATCCGGTAAACGTGGTTCGCGCCACTGTTCGTGGACTGAAGGAAATGAATTCGCCAGAGCAGGTTGCAGCGAAACGTGGTAAGACAGTACAAGAAATATTGGAATAAACCATGAGTACTCAAAAGAAATTGAAAGTTACTTTGGTGCGCAGCACTAACAAACGACTAAAGGCTCATAAGGCTTGTGTCGCAGGTTTGGGTTTGCGTCGCATGCACCACACGGTTGAAGTGATCGATACCCCTGAAAATCGTGGCATGATCAATAAAGTCAACTATTTGTTGCAGGTTGAGGAAGCATAACAATGCAATTAAATAATTTAAAACCCGCTGAAGGGTCGCGTCCCGTCGCTAAACGTGTTGGTCGTGGTATTGGTTCAGGTTTAGGTAAAACTTGTGGTCGTGGACATAAAGGTCAAACCTCACGTTCTGGTGGAAAAATTCCTGCTGGATTCGAGGGTGGTCAACAACCACTACAACGTCGTTTGCCAAAAGTTGGTTTCCGTTCGCGTACTAAACAAAATATGGCGGAAATTCGCTTACATGAATTAGCGAAAATCGAAGGTGATGTTGCAGACTTAGATGCTTTGCGTAAAGCCAAGCTTATAACCAGCGTAATCAAGCGCGCCAAAGTTATTGCCTCTGGTGAAATCACTCGTGCGATCACTATTAAGGGATTAGGCGTTACTCCAGGAGCGAAAGCAGCGATTGAAGCTGCTGGCGGAAAAATCGAGGCATAATCGTGGCAGATTCCAGAGCAGCAATGGCAGCCAATTTAGCAGGTAGCGGGAAGCTATCTGAGCTGAAGCAGCGTTTGCTGTTTGTGCTCGGGGCTATTATCGTATTTCGTATTGGTTCATTTATTCCAGTTCCGGGAATCGATCCGGTAGCTTTAGCGCAATTATTCGATCAACAGCGCGGTACTATCCTCGACATGTTTGATATGTTTTCTGGTGGTGCACTAGGTCGCCTATCAGTATTTGCATTGGGTGTTATGCCCTATATTTCAGCGTCGATCATCGTTCAGCTATTGACTGCTGTGGTGCCGAAATTAGAGCAACTGAAAAAAGAAGGTGAGTCAGGTCGTCGCAAAATTACGCAATATACGCGTAACTTGACAGTCGTATTGGCTACTTTTCAAGCGACTGGGGTTTCGATTGCGTTGCAAAGCCAGAAACTAGGTAGTTTGGATGTTGTGATAAATCCAGGTCCGCTATTTATGCTGACTGCGATCGTAACCTTAGTGACTGGGACCATGTTCCTAATGTGGTTAGGCGAACAAGTTACTGAGCGTGGTATTGGTAATGGTATTTCCATAATCATTTTTGCTGGTATCGTCGCTGGATTACCCTCAGCCATTGGTGGCACATTAGAGTTAGGCCGTACTGGTGAGCTTAGCTGGTTTTTGATTTTAGCGATTATTGCGTTAGCACTAGCGGTAACTTTTTTCGTAGTGTTTATGGAGCGCGGTCAACGTCGGATTACGGTCAATTACGCGAAGCGGCAACAAGGTAATAAGCTATATGCGGGTGGTAGTAGCCATTTACCGCTAAAAGTGAACATGGCAGGTGTTATTCCGCCAATTTTTGCTTCAAGTATTATTTTATTTCCAGCAACAATTGCCGGTTGGTTTGGACAGGGCAATGAGAACATGGAGTGGTTGAAAGATTTGGCGACGACGTTGTCACCAGGTCAACCCCTATATGTAGCTTTATATGCTTTAGCAATTATCTTCTTTTGTTTCTTCTACACTGCATTGGTGTTTAACCCTAAAGATACAGCAGATAACCTAAAGCGATCCGGAGCGTTTATTCCAGGCGTTCGCCCCGGTGATCAAACTGCAAAATATATTGATGGCATCATGTCGCGTTTAACGTTGGCAGGCGCAATATATATTACCGCTGTTTGTTTATTGCCTGAATTTTTGATTTTGTATTTGAATGTTCCTTTCTATTTCGGTGGAACGTCATTGTTAATTGTGGTTGTTGTAGTAATGGACTTTATGGCCCAGATGCAAGCGCATCTCATGTCCCACCAATACGACAGCTTGTTGAAAAAGTCCAACCTTAAGACCCACGGTCGTGGTGGCGGTTTAATCCGCTAACTTAGGTTGTAGCCTAGTTTAGGAGTAGGTCATGAAAGTCAGAGCTTCAGTCAAATGTATCTGTCGCAACTGTCGTGTGGTAAAGCGTAAAGGTGTTGTTCGCATCATCTGTAAAGACGCGCGCCATAAGCAACGTCAGGGTTAGTACCTAATCCTTGATTTTAACTGATTAAACGAGTAGAATTCGGCGGCTAAGCCACCGGGTGGTAGGAGAGATTTTGTAATGGCGCGTATCGCTGGAATCAATATACCTGATAGAAAACATACTGTTATCGCGTTAACGTCGATTTATGGTATCGGACGCACACGTGCGCAGGCGATTTGTGAAGCTGCAGGTGTGGAACCAACAGCCATGGTTCGTGATTTACCAGAGTCAAAACTGGAAGATTTGCGTACCGAAGTGGGTAAATTTGCGGTTGAAGGCGATCTTCGTCGTGAAGTATCCATGAACATTAAGCGTTTGATGGATTTGGGTTGTTTTCGTGGTATTCGTCATCGCCGTGGCTTACCTTTGCGCGGCCAACGTACTCGTACTAATGCGCGGACTCGTAAAGGTCCACGTAAAGCGATTAAGAAATAAGGTTAGGGTTTAATTATGGCAAAGCCGGCAGCGCGTGTTCGTAAAAAGGTTAAAAAGAATGTATCTGATGCGGTAGCGCATATTCACGCATCATTTAACAATACAATTATTACTATCACCGATCGTCAAGGTAACACTTTGGCATGGGCGACAGCGGGTGGATCAGGTTTCCGTGGTTCACGTAAAAGTACACCTTTCGCAGCTCAAGTAGCTTCCGAGCGCGCAGCGCGAGCAGCGCAAGAATTTGGTGTTAAAAATGTTGACGTATGCGTCAAAGGCCCGGGTCCTGGCCGCGAATCAGCGGTTCGTGCATTGAATTCGGTGGGTTTTAAAATTACAAATATTACTGATGTGACGCCTATACCTCATAATGGTTGCCGTCCATCTAAAAAGCGTCGAGTGTAGGAGAGAACAGTGGCGAGATATATTGGTTCAAAGTGTCGCTTATGCCGTCGTGAAGGCGCAAAGCTGTTTCTAAAAGGCGAAAAATGTTTTTCTGCTAAATGTGCATTTGAAAAACGGCCTTTTCCTCCTGGTCAACACGGTCAACGTCGTGGTCGCTTATCTGACTATGCTGTGCAATTACGTGAAAAGCAAAAAGTACGTCGTATTTATGGAATCTTGGAAAAACAGTTCCGTTTGTACTATAAAGAAGCTGATCGTCGTAAAGGTTCAACAGGTGAGAACTTATTGCAACTTTTGGAAAGCCGCTTGGATAATGTAGTTTATCGCATGGGTTTTGGTGCTTCACGTGATGAAGCTCGCCAATTAGTGCGTCATAAAGCAGTTATGGTTAATGGCAAAAAAGTCACTATTCCGTCATTCCAAGTGAAACAAGATGATGTAATCAGTGTCCGCGAAAAAAGCAAAAGCCAAATGCGTATTCAAAATGCAATTGAGTCAAACCAGCAACGCGGTGTTTCCGAGTGGATGGATGTTGATTCAAAGAAAATGGAAGGCGTGTTCAAGCGTACACCAGACCGAGGTGATTTACCTTCGGACATTAACGAGCAGCTCATCGTCGAGTTGTACTCTAAGTAATTAAGCTAAGCTCAAGCGAGGATATTACATGCAAGGTGCATTGGGAGAACTGTTAAAACCCCGTCTCGTCGAGGTCAAAAAGATTTCACCAACTCGTGCGAAGATTGTGCTCGAGCCGTTGGAGCGTGGGTTTGGTCATACCTTAGGTAACGCCTTACGTCGGATATTATTATCATCGATGCCTGGTTGTGCAGTTATTGAGACCGAGATTGATGGTGTATTGCATGAGTACAGCACGTTGGAAGGTGTTCAAGAGGACATTATTGATATTCTTCTGAACCTCAAAGAACTGGCGATTAAAATGCACTCCCGCAACGAAGCCGTATTAAGCTTGAATAAAAAAGGTCCCGGGCCGGTAACTGCTGGTGACATTCAGCTTGATCACGATATTGAGATTGTCAATCCTGATCATGTGATTGCAAACCTGACTAAAGCAGGTGAGCTCAATATGAAAATCAAAGTGCAAATGGGTCGCGGCTATGAGCCATCGACTGCGCGCCAAACTGAAGAAGATCGTAGTATTGGTCGTTTACAGCTGGATGCGACTTACAGCCCGGTTCTAAAAGTAGCCTATTCGGTTGAAGCAGCGCGTGTTGATCAACGCACTGATTTAGATAAATTGATAATCAACGTGGAAACTAATGGCAC
>JAOUJM010000129.1 GCA_029883265.1 Gammaproteobacteria bacterium | reverse complement strand
AGTTGCTAGAGGGTATTACAGTACGGAGTATATGTTTTATTCGTCTGTTTGCATTTTTGGGTAAGCATTGTAGAATCGTTGCACTTTTGAATTCTTAAATATCGTTCTACTCAAATATAAACAACAAGTGGTAATAAAAAAATGCAAAGAATTATTTGCAAGTTGCAAATCCTGCTACCTTTTTTACTCATATCGTGTGCCACCGCAGTTGATGAATCTTTTGTTGAAGCTCCCGAGCTGAAAAATAAACCACCCCTGGCGATTGCCTCACAAGCCATGTATACCACGCATACGAGCGATATTGTGCGCTTGGATGGTTCGCAGTCCCGTGACGATGACGGCAGGGTTCAAAATTTTCTCTGGACACAAATCACAGGACCTCGCGTTAAAATCAGCCAGTCTATGCAGCAACCGGTGGGATTATTTGTTGCACCTTGGGTCGATGCTGAAACCACCTATACTTTTTCCTTGGCTGTTACCGATGATAACGGTGAAATTGCCACCACTACCACCAGCGTCAACATCTTACCATTGCCCGAACAACAAGGGGCCGGGTTGATACCACCGACGGCAATTGCGGGAGTTGATCGCTCCTATCAAAGTGGAGAGCCTGTAGTATTGGATGGATCAAGTTCTGTGGACATTGATGGAGACATTGTCGAATATTTGTGGATTCAGACCTCGGGGCAGACGGTGGAGTTTGTCGATAATTCAAACAACGAAGCGATGGTTAGTTTTATTGCACCGACAGTTAGTGAAAAACACACATTGAAGTTTTCACTCAGGGTCACTGACGATGACGATCAATATAACCAGGATCCAGAATCGGTTTCAATTATCATTCTTCCAAAACAAACAGCGACGACTGCCAATAAAAACCAGGCGCCAGTGGCGAATGCAGGTGAGATGCAAACCGTTGATTCTGGGGAGACCGTTATCCTATCAGCGAAAGATTCTAGTGATGCGGATGGACGTTTGGTCGATATTGCTTGGCAACAAGTGGCAGGCTATGAATTATCATGGAGTGTGGATGAACTGGATCAATATGCCATTATTTTTGACGCGCCATTGGTTGAAACTGAGCAGGAGTTTGTATTTCAATTATTTGTTGCCGATGACAAAGGGGCTATCGATGTTGATGAAGTCAGTGTTGTCGTGTCGCCACCAGTGCCATCAAATCAAGTACCAATTGCAGGTGCAGGCGATGATCAAACTACATTGTCGGGAAAAGTTGTATTATTGGACGGGCAATCTTCTCGTGATGATGACGGCAGTATAGCTGAATTTATCTGGGTGCAAATGAACGGGCCAAAGTTGATAATGCAAAATGGTATTAATGATTCACAAAAACAATGGATAGCGCCCATTGTTAATGCTGAAACCCGTTTTGTATTTGATCTTTATGTGCGCGACAACATAGGCGCACAGTCACGCGATCGAGTTGAAATAACTGTGCAGCCAAATACAGAAGAACAAACCACGGTTTCTGCCGGTATCGATCAAACGGTCAATGAGCAAGATAAAGTAATATTGCAAAGCGATTATAATTTATCAGCAGAACAATCATTACAAAGTCTTTCTTGGAAACAGATTTCAGGACCTATGATTGAATTAGTCGTTGACGGGCACGCGGTTAGTTTTTTTGCGCCTAGCGTGGAGGTAGAAACGCCTCTACAGTTTCGTGTCACACTCATTGATAGTTTAGGCGATATCGTTACAGACGATGTGGTGGTGCAGGTTTTACCTGAGATCAATACACTAGCGCCTATTCCTGTGGTGGCAGAACAATATACCGTCTTTGCCGATTCACTACTCAAGATTGACGCTCAAGCATCCTCTGACCCTGACGGTGAAATTGTTGACTATTTATGGCGTCAGATAGCAGGGACTACGGTTGAACTCAGTACTAATCCTTCACAATCCCACATGCTGTTGCGCGCTCCCTCGGGCATAGCAAACGATGAGATCTTAGAGTTTGAATTAACGGTTGTTGATGATAAAGGTGCTGAGGCAAGTCGGCGTTTTAGCGTCAATGTGATCGCGCAGTTTTCGATTGATCAAGTCAGCGAAATAGATGCAGCAAGCCTGCAGGTGTGTGCCCTAGTGAATAGAAACGTATTTTGTTGGGGACGTGGAAATAATAGTTTGGCGGCGGTGCCTAATCTTGTAAATCCATCAAATTTGGCCATTGGAGATGGAATCGCTTGTGTATTAGATGGCGGCCTTGTGTGTTGGGGGGATTCACCAACATTTTCAATTCAAATGCCCGTATTGACAAATCCACGTGATGTGGATATTTCAACGGCGGGAAGAATATGTGTACTTTCCGAAGAAGGCCGAACTTGTTGGGGCGGTGGATATGGATTGCGCACAGCCCCTGCCGACAATGCTATTGCCGTCAGTGTTGGTGACAATCATGATTGTATTCTCAATTCAAGCACAACAGGCAATACTGTTGAATGCTTTACTGCGAGTACTAATGCCCTGAAGACAGATGTTCCGAATACATTGGTTAATCCAACAGAACTTGACGTTTCAAATGATTCAAGCTGTGTATTGGATCAAGGTCAAGCGGTTTGCTGGGGAAATAATTATATCGGAACAATCAATCGTGCACTTGTTAATCCGACGGTATTAGTCAATGGCTTGTCTAACTACTGCGTTATCGATGATCTAGGTGTGGTGTGTGCCGGTAATCAGCGAGATGTTTACGAAAATTTTGCGCCACAGAATTTTACACTATCCATTCCGCGCTTACTGGCATTATCAGATTTCGCATGCGGTGTTGATTCTCTAGGCATGAAATGTTGGGGGAAATATCTTCGTGTAAGTTCAAAAGTTCCCGAAGCAATTAATAGCTTGCCAAATATCACAGCCATTGAATCTGGGGTCGATCGTAATTGTGTGATCAGTGATGGCCGAGTCGTATGCTGGGCTGATCGGCAGGGTGTGTTGGAAACAACTCCACTGATTGAAAATGTCGAGCAACTGGTGGTGGGAGGAATGAGTTGCGCCCGTGCAAATAATGATGTGAGTTGTTGGGCTGATGGACCTAGAGGAAGCGCAAAAAGCGTTCCAGTGGCGGTTGATCCGATTGAGGTTTCAATTTCAGTTAATTATAGCGCAGGATGCATGATTGATGCGGAAGGTGTTAAATGCTGGAATGGCAGCCGGCCTTTTTATGCTGGGATTGCACCCGAGCTTTCAAATCCAACCCAGATAGCGGTTGGTGGTTATGGTCAATGCGCGATTCATGATGAAGGCGTATTGTGTTGGAAGGGCAGTGGTAGCGGTAGTTATAGAGCCCCCTCACTTGTTAATCCCTATGCGATCGCCGCTGGGCATTTTCATACATGTGCCTTGGACCAGACCGGTGCCGTTTGTTGGGAGGGGTATGACATGAACGCAGTACCTCGGGTAACCAACGGCAAAGAAATTGTTGCCGGGTTTCATCACGCATGTGCGTTGGATGAGCAACGTGTGAGCTGTTGGGGCTATGATGCCTATAACCAAGCATCGGTTCCCCCGCTGCAAAATCCTCGAGATATATCGGCCGGGTATTTACACAGTTGTGCACTTGATGATAGTGGAGTTGTTTGCTGGGGTGTCGACAGTTTTATTCCAAAATTTGTGACGACGTTCTGATGAAAAATAGACTAATTAAATTAATATTTGCACTAAGCACGGCTTTAACAAACTTCGCCTGTGGCACTGGCACTGACAATAATCAATTGATTATTGCCGACCAAGCACCGCAAATTTCAATAAAGACCTTAGCGCCAGTATTTCCCGGTGAAATTGTTCGTTTGGACGGCTCGCGCTCAAAAGGTCGTGAAGCGCCTATTGAAAGTTTTTTGTGGACCCAAGTTTCAGGAATGAAGATCGATTTTAGTCATTCGATTCATGAAGCCGTTGCTTTATTTGTTGCTCCTTGGGTTGAACAAGAGACACAGATAGAATTTGCCTTAAGTATCTCCGATAGCAAGGGACAAATAAACAGTGCGCAAATAAAAGTTACTGTACTACCTATCCCACAGGAAAATCGCCAGGCGAATTACCCACCCATCGCAATTGCAGGCGTTAACCAAGAAGTCAATGCTGGCGAATTTGTTACGCTTGATGGATCTGCGTCAACAGATATTGATGGTTCTATTGTTGAATATATGTGGCAAGTCCTTGATGGAACTAATTTGGATTTAGACGATGTAATATCTGAAGCAACAACGCAATTCACTGCCCCTATCGGCGAGCAGGCGACTACCATTAAAATTGCGTTAAGAGTAACAGATAATGATAATGAAGTTGCAACGAGCGAACCGATAAACATCCGGGTTCGAGCCTCAACCAATGCAAAAGCGAAGAATATACCACCGATCGCCAATGCCGGGAGTGATACAGCGGTACGTTCTGGTAATCGAATTGATCTAAGTGCGAAAAATTCCAAAGATATTGACGGAATCATCAAAGGCTATCATTGGGTACAGCGAATAGGCCCTGCCATCGCATTATCGGTCTCTGATCGGAAGCGAGATATTTTTTTCAATGCACCTGTCGTGATGGAAGAAACTGATTTGGTGTTTGATCTAACCGTCGTTGATGACAAAGGCTTGTTATCGAGGGATAGTGTTACCATTAAAGTTAGACCTCCCAATCAAGTACCAATTGTCGTTATTGAAGCAGTGACTGAATCTGTAATTATAGGCGCGCCACTTACCTTGGATGGGTTTAATTCTGATGATCCTGACGGCCATATTATTCGTTACGATTGGCAACAGACCAATGGGCCGAGTGTTGAACTTGATGTTCATGATTTTAGTTCAATTGCAAATTTTATAGTCCCAAGCGTTAATGAATTAACCGAATTGGAATTTAAGTTAATAGTGACGGATAATGATGGTGCGACGGGTGAAGCAAGTGTACAAGTGCTTGTGAGTCCCACTAAGGCAATTCCAATCGTGGATGCAGGTGTGGATCAATCCGTGTTCTCCGGTGATGCGGTGTTATTGAATGGTAATATTAGTCGCGAAATGCCGGGTGTTCAGACTACGCAACATTGGACACAAACGAATGGTCAAAATGTTAAATTTACAGTCGTCGATAATCAACTTTCTTTTGTTGCACCCAGCGTAACAGAAACAACTGTATTAGGTTTTCAGTTAATAGCGACGAATTCCTTGGGTTACATATCGCGTGATGAGGTGTTAATTACAATAATACCTTTGACTACCGTTCAGCATCGAGTCGGAATTGATTCGACTTCTTTAAGCTATCAAGGCCAGCCAGTGGTATTGCGCGCAACCATGTCAGGTGAACCCAACCCGGATTATTCATATCAATGGACTCAGCGTGCAGGTCCTGCGATTAGTTTTAATCCGAGTCCACTGCAAAAAGATGTGCGTTTTGTCGCACCCGTGGTGGATCAAATTGAAGTGGTAGAGCTTGAAGTATCCGTGTTTTTAAATGACCAGATTGTCTCAACGATTCGCAAACAAATCTCGATTTTGCCATCGACAAATCAGAATAATCTTAGCAGTCTCACCGTAGGGGACAATCATGCTTGTGTACTGTCGTCAGGGCAGCCCATTTGTTGGGGCAGTAAAGATAGAGGACTTAATATTCTCCCAAAACTAAACAAGGTAAGCAAAATTGTGGCGGGGACATCATTAAACTGTGCGCTCAGTGATGAAGGGCTAAATTGCTGGGGACATAACATGATTGATGGAAAGCCATTGGTTAGTAATATTCGCGATATCAAAGTTGCAGGTGGTAATTTTTGCGCCTTGGCTGGCGATAATATTCTCTGCTGGGGTAGCGCTTTTTCTTTAGGTAGTGAGCGTGTGATTTCGATTACTAATCTAACCGACTATGCGGTGGGTACCTATGGCGCGTGTATGATTGATGCCGCGCTTGGTACAAGGTGTTGGGGTCGAGGTATAAGCACTGATACACCCGCATTGAGTAATGCTAAGCATATTAGCATCGGTACCGAAAATGCGTGTGCAATTGAAGTCGACGGGAATATTGTTTGTTGGCGACTAGGCTCAACTAGTCCACTTAGTCTTAGTATCCCAGCAACGATAAGCAATCCGCAGAAGCTCGCTGTGGGCGGGACATTTGTTTGTGCGCTCAGTTCTCAAACTATGGAGTGCTTCGATTTACCTGGGATTGGCAATATTAATTATCATGTGGTCGATTCGGTTCCGCCGCTAAATGGCGTGTATGATATAGCTGCTAGCGCTCGTTCAGTATGCGCCCAAGATCAAGCCGGTATTCATTGTTGGGGTGATGGAATGGGTAGCCCAAGCACTCCGCCATCAGTAACGGCTGCTACTGTTATAGCAGCAGGAAACCAGAGTTCCTGTGTCATTGACAATGGCGATGTCAAATGTTGGGGCGGGGCAGCAGTAGGACGCTCTGCGATTGATATGGGCGCTAATGCAGTCGATGTAAAAGTTAATGATGGAAATATATGTGTTTTACTCGATAATAGCAGTGTGCAGTGTTGGGGTGATGGTTCACTAGACACAGTACCGGCCTTAACAAACCCGGTCGCGATTAGCAATGTTTACGACCATGTGTGCGCGATTGATACGAGTGGCGTGGTTTGTTGGGGAAGTAATAGTTATGATGCGCATATGGTGCCAGATGGAATTACAAATCCGTCACAGGTAACAGTAAGCAATAATAATAGTTGCGCCCTTTATTTTGATGGCTCCAATAATCAAGTAAACTGTTGGGGCAGTAGCAGTTACGAGATTAACACAATACCCCCGCTGAACAATCCCAGCCAAATTTCCCTAGGAAGATATTCAGCCTGCGCCATTGATGATACGGGATTGGTATGCTGGGGATATATTTTTGCGCGTCCACCAGCGAACGCTGTATTCAGCAATCCAAGCCAACTAGTGATGTTTGATAGTCGGGGCTGTGTGATGGATGATACCGGCCTGAATTGTTGGGCTTACAATTACACTGATTACAACGAAGATGTAGATATCGTTCCATCATTCACTAATGTTACATCGATCGCAGGTGGTGGTGCGCACGTTTGTGCAATCGATGCTGGAAATATCCGCTGTTGGGGTAAAGGCGATAATATTCCCGATTTTGTAAACCTGTATTAGTTCAAAACGCGTTAAATTTTATTTACTAAATCACGTTTGTTTGGGAATTGTTAATAACTAATTATTAGGCAGATTAAGCTCTAGTACCGCCTGACCCTTGCCCCCAACAGCCATCCGTGGTAAATTTCCGCCCTCTTCAGGCGCGTAGCTCAGTTGGTTAGAGCACCACCTTGACATGGTGGGGGTCGTTGGTTCGAATCCGATCGCGCCTACCAGATTCCAGGCACCGGCAACGGTGCCTTTTATTTATGGCCTAAGTTGCAAGCGAACGATAACGCTGAAGCAGGGCAGGTGACTGATTCCTTGTCAAAACCTAGGTAAAGGTTTTTGCAGTGATTAATCGACCCACCTGGATTATACAGAATTCCCTGCAAGCGATGAAATCCTAAGCGTATACGATGGCCTACACGTGATCTCTCGTATGGATCACCACTGATGAAAGGATTAATCATGCCGACGATTACACTTCCCGATGGTTCCCAACGCTCATTTGATTCTGTTGTCTCAATTCACCAGGTTGCCGAAGCTATAGGTCCAGGCTTGGCCAAAGCAGCATTAGCAGGGAAAATCAATGAGAGGCTTTTGGATACCAGCTATCTTATCGAAAACGATGTTGAGCTAAGTATTGTTACTGCAAAAGATCCAGAAGGTTTGGATATTATTCGTCATTCCAGCGCGCATTTACTAGCACAAGCCACCAAGCAACTTTATCCCGATGCCCAAGTTACTATTGGTCCCGTGATCGACGATGGCTTTTATTATGATTTTTCCTACCCGGATGGATTTACACCCGAAGATTTAGCGCGTATTGAAAAACGCATGAAAGAACTGGTGAAGCAAGATATTCCGATTAAACGCACGGTCATGGAACGTGATGCAGCCATTAAATTTTTCGCGGAAATGGGAGAAAAATATAAAGCTGAAATCATCGAATCCATTCCCAAAGGAGAAGACATCGGTTTATACGAGCAAGGTGATTTTATCGACTTGTGTCGTGGGCCCCACGTACCGAGCACGGGCAAACTTAAAGTCATCAAACTAATGAAAGTTGCTGGCGCATATTGGCGTGGTGATAGCAAAAACGAAATGCTGCAGCGTATTTATGGCACGGCATGGACCGACAAAAAAGATCTTAAA
This sequence comes from Gammaproteobacteria bacterium, assembly GCA_029883265.1. GTDB lineage: Bacteria > Pseudomonadota > Gammaproteobacteria > S012-40 > S012-40 > JAOUJM01. Next base: position 4,854 of record JAOUJM010000129.1, on the reverse strand, counting down.
GACTATTTACATCGCTTGGAAGAAGCAGAAAAACGCGATCACCGTAAAATCGGTCGCCAATTGGATTTGTTTCATCTGCAAGAATTGGCACCGGGCATGGTCTTCTGGCATGACAAAGGTTGGACGGTTTATCGCATTCTAGAGCAATATATCCGTGATTTATTGCGTATGAATGGTTATGAAGAAGTGCGTACACCCCAAGTAGTTGGTCGGGTTTTATGGGAAAAATCCGGTCATTGGGAAAAATTTCACGAGAATATGTTCACCACATTTTCAGAAGACCGCGACTACGCCATTAAACCGATGAACTGTCCCTGCCATATTGAAATATTTAATAAAGGCCTGAAATCCTATCGTGACTTACCGCTGCGCATGGCCGAATTTGGCTCATGTCATCGAAATGAACCTAGTGGCTCTTTGCATGGGATTATGCGGGTACGTGGTTTTACCCAGGATGATGCACATATCTTCTGTACCGAGGAGCAAATCCAGGACGAAGTCTCGCGTTTCATCGACTTATTGCTTGCTGTCTATCAAGATTTTGGGTTTGACGAGGTTTTAGTGAAATTATCCACCCGCCCCGACGTTCGTGTCGGCAGTGATGAAATTTGGGATAAATCCGAGCATGCATTGGAAACTTTGTTAAATGACAAGGGCTTGGATTGGGACTTGCAACCGGGTGAAGGCGCGTTTTATGGTCCGAAAGTGGAGTTTACGCTTAAGGATTGCCTCGGTCGTCTATGGCAATGTGGTACTATTCAGCTTGACTTCAATACCCCGGGACGTTTGGGTGCTGAATATGTGGCGGAAAACAATGTGAAAAAAGTGCCCGTCATGTTACATCGTGCTATTTTGGGTTCATTGGAGCGATTCATCGGCATATTAATCGAGCATTACGCCGGTCATTTCCCTGCTTGGTTAGCCCCCGTTCAAGCCGTCATCATGAATATTACTGATAATCAGGCAGAATATGTGGCTAAAATAGAAGAATCCTTGAAAAAACAGGGATTCAGGGTTAAATCCGACTTGAGAAATGAGAAAATTGGCTTTAAAATTCGCGAGCACACTTTACAGCGTGTGCCGTTTTTACTGGTGGTCGGCGATCGAGAGGTCGAGACCGGAAAAGTGGCCGTGCGAACTCTCGCAGGTGAGGATCTTGGGTCTATGAGTCCCGAGGATTTTGTAGAAAAACTCACCGCGGCGATAGCTCTGCGCGGTCGTTCTGTTTTGGAGGTATAAGCTTATTAATACGGCTAAAAAGGATGGTCCTCGTTTAAATAGCGAGATTGCGGTCCCCGAAGTTCGCTTGATTTTAGCGGATGGTGAAAAGAAAGGTATTGTTAAAACCGCAGATGCAATAAAACTTGCGGAAGAGTCAGACATGGATTTGGTGGAAGTCTCGGCGGCAGCTGAACCACCGGTCTGTCGTATAATGGACTATGGCAAATATCTTTATGAACAAGCCAAGAAAAAGCAAGCTGCCAAAAAGAAACAGAAACAAATCCAGGTAAAAGAAATCAAATTTCGTCCTGGGACGGAAGAAGGCGATTATCAGGTCAAACTACGCAACCTGGTTCGCTTCTTAAGTGATGGGGACAAGGCCAAGGTAACCATGAGGTTCCGTGGTCGTGAAATGGCCCACCAAGAGCTTGGTCGTAATCTGCTGAGCCGCATCGAAAAAGATCTCGATGAGTACGGCACAGTTGAGCAATTTCCTAAAATGGAAGGCCGGCAAATGGTAATGGTTGTTGCCCCGAGAAAAAAATAGCGCGTGGTTTTAACGCTAAATGCGGAGTATTGAAAAATGCCAAAGATGAAAACAGCCAGTGGCGCAGGTAAGCGCTTTCGTGTGACCGGTAAGGGACGTATCAAACGTTACCAATCTCACCGTAGTCACATTCTGACCAAGAAGTCGACAAAGCGTAAGCGTCAATTGCGTACTCCTGAGTCGATTTGTGATTCCGATGTTCCACGCGTTCGTCGCATGTTGGGTATCGGTTAAACCGCGAATTGAGATTTAAGGAGAGCAATAATGCCTAGAGTTAAACGCGGTGTCACCGCTAAAGCCAGACATAAAAAAGTTTTAAAAGCGGCCAAGGGTTATCAAGGTGCCCGCAGTCGTGTATTTCGTGTTGCTAAGCAAGCCGTCACAAAAGCCGGTCAATATGCTTATCGTGACCGTAAACAACGCAAGCGTCAATTCCGTGCGTTGTGGATTGCGCGCATTAATGCAGCCGCACGTGAAAATGGTTTGTCATACAGCCGTCTGATTAATGGATTGAAAAAACAAGAAATCGAAATTGATCGTAAGGTCTTAGCCGATATCGCCGTTTTTGATAAAGACGGCTTTGCGCAAATAGCAGAGCAAGCAAAAGCCGGCCTCGCTGCGTAAACCAAACCTTTTTTGAAAACGTAAAAAAAGGGGAAAGGTTCAGGCCTTTCCCCTTTTTCGTATAATAGAAACCGGCCCAGAAGAAACAATATTGAAAATGCAAAGAATGATTAAGATTTTAATGTGTGCTTTGCTTCTGACCTTTGGTCAAGGGATTGCTGCTGGCGAGTGGGAACAAGAAAACAATGAAAGCGTGCTGGCAGTAGGCATGCTCATGGGTGCGAGTTTTTTCGGTGCCGAATATGAATACCTCACGACTGAGCAAATAGGTCTACAGTTGGGAGTCGGTTTGAATCCCGGTTATACCATTGGTTTGAACTATCACTTTCAACCAAGCTTAGACAGTTCAGCGCTTTCCTTAGCGTACTCCCATTGGAATTTTGTTGATGAAAGTATTTCGCAAAAAGGTGTGGTGCTGAGTTATCTCTATCGAAATCCCAAAAATGAATTAACCGGTAGCTTAGGCATTGGCTATGTTTTTGAGCAAGGATCTAAGTTGAAAAAAGTAATAAACTTGTTATACGACGATAAACCGCCGCCGTTTTTAATTACGTTTACGTTCGGTAAATATTTTGACTTTTAATTTGATTTTAATTGATCGCATAAGGCAAACTCGATGGATGCAGAATTAGCAAATCTGGTGACAACCGCAGAAAATGAAATCGCGAATTTATCTGATTTAAAAGCATTGGATGATATTCGTGTGCATTATTTAGGAAAGAAAGGTGTGCTCACCGAACGCATGAAGGGCATGAAAGATCTTTCAGCAGAGGATCGTCCCAAGTTTGGACAAATGATTAACCTAGCCAAGCAAGCGGTTCAAGACGCGTTGAATCGGCGAAAAGACGCGTTGCAGTTCGCCGCTATGAATGAAAAATTAGCTGCCGAAACGATTGACGTTACATTGCCTGGACGTGGTCAACATCGAGGTGGACTGCACCCGATAACAAAAACTATTCAGCGCATTCAGGATATCTTTCGTACCATGGGTTTTGACATGGCTGATGGTCCCGAAATCGAAGACGATTATCACAACTTCGAGGCTTTGAATATTCCACAAAACCATCCCGCGCGTGATATGCAGGATACGTTTTATTTTGCTGATGGACAGTTGTTACGCACGCAAACATCGTCGGTGCAGATCCGTGTTATGGAAAATAATAAACCACCATTTCGAGTAATTTCCTCAGGGCGGGTTTATCGCTGTGATTTTGATGTCACGCATACGCCGATGTTTCATCAAGTCGAAGGATTGATGGTTGATAAGAATATAAGTTTTGCTGATCTAAAAGGTACATTACAACAGTTCTTGCAGTTCTATTTTGAGAAAGACGATTTAAAATTACGGTTCCGTCCATCGTATTTTCCTTTCACTGAACCTTCGGCAGAAATGGATATTAGCTGCGTGATTTGCGGCGGTGATGGTTGTCGTGTGTGCAGTCATAGTGGTTGGTTAGAAGTGGGTGGTTGCGGCATGGTGCATCCGCAAGTATTGACAAATGTTGGTGTGGATAACGAGATTTATACGGGTTATGCCTTCGGTATGGGGGCGGATCGTATGGCGATGTTACGCTATGGCATAAACGATTTGCGCATGATGTTTGAAAACGATTTACGCTTTCTGCAACAATTCCGCTAATCCAACGATTTCGGCAAAAAGTGTCTACAAAAGGTTTAAAGAATGAAATTCAGTGAACAATGGTTACGCGAGTGGGTGAATCCCACTATTGATACGAATGCTTTGGCGCATAAGCTCACCATGGCTGGTTTAGAAGTTGATGGGATTGAGCCAGCCGCGAAATCGTTTACTAAAATCGTTGTTGGTGAGGTGTTGGAAACCGCCAAACATCCTGAAGCCGATCGCTTAACTTTATGCAAAGTTAACGTTGGTGATGCTGAAGCCTTAAACATTGTTTGTGGTGCAAGCAATGTCAAGCCAGGTATAAAAGTGCCAACGGCCTTGGTCGGTGCGGTTTTACCGGGTGATTTCAAAATTAAAAAATCCAAATTACGCGGTCAGCCATCCCACGGTATGTTGTGCTCTGAAACTGAAATTGATTTGGCCGAACAAGCCGATGGTTTGATGATATTACCGGCTGACGCGCCCATCGGTATGGATGTGCGCGAGTATTTGCAACTGAATGATCAGGTCATCGATGTCGATTTTACGCCAAATCGGGGAGATTGTTTGAGCATTGCCGGTATGGCACGAGAAGTGGCGGTATTAACCGACAGCCCATTGTCGGAACCTGAGATAGAAAAGATAACCCCTACAAGCGATGACAGGTTTGAAATTAAGATTGAAGCAGAAGCCGACTGCCCCCGTTATCAAGGCCGAGTTATTCGCAGCATAAACCCAGCAGCACAAACCCCCTTGTGGATGCAGGAACGTCTACGCCGTGCCGGATTGCGCAGTTTGGGACCGGTGGTGGATGTCACCAATTATGTTTTACTCGAATATG
>JAOUJM010000385.1 GCA_029883265.1 Gammaproteobacteria bacterium | reverse complement strand
TTTTGTCTCAAGCACAACCGCAGTTAAATCCGAATCCGCAAATTTGTTGTAAACAAATACTGAAACTGTGGCGATAGCACAAGCAGTCCCTAGCGTAAAAATTGATGATTTATCGAATAATTTTGTTTTGTGTTTTACTTGTGTATCTGGAATATAGATTACTTCATTGCTATTCATTGCCTGGCCGTCTTGTGTTTCATAACTTGCATTAACGGATGGCTGCGCTGATGCTTGCCACGCCGGCTTTTGTTTGCCAGCTTCTGATTCAAATGGCGCATCATCAGATTCGACTGCGGCATAGGCTTAAGCAATATGGACGGCAAACTTGCTGGCTATCAAACGTTACCAGGGTGAAGTGAGCAAAAATAAAAGCGAAATATACCAAATCATGCAGGAAATCATTGAGGTTGAAAATAGAATAAATTTTTTATTAGGTCGAACACCTCAAACGATTCGTCGATCATCGGGTGGTTTTTTACAATTCAAACCACAAATGATACCAACCGGCATTCCATCACAATTATTACAAAACCGAATTGGAAGTAACAGCCGCAAAACTTAATATCGATGTGGCGAGAGCAAATTTCTACCCATCCTTGGAAATCAAAGCAGTCTATGGTTATGAGGCGTTTCGATCAATCGTAGTGATGGCTTCACCCGAATCCTTGGCGGTATTATTGGCGGGCGAAGTCGCTGTACCGATTTTTAATCGTAGCGCAATCATTGCCATCCATAAAAATGCCGACGCTAAACGGGTTCTGATTGCTTATGAGTATGAACAATTCGTCATCAACACATACTTGGAAGTCACGAACAAAATATATAATATTCATAACCTGGAAAAACAGTACCACCTGAAAAACGACCAGGTTAATTCATTGATGGAATCTATCGAACTGGTCAATCAACTCTTCGCTTCGGCCCGGGCGGAATTTTTAAAAATTTTATTAACTCAACGTGAAGCTTTAGAAGCCAAAATGGGGCTAATTGAATTAAAACAAAAACAAATCCTGGCCTTGGTGGAATTATATCGCATCCTAGGCGGTGGTTGGCAATAATCATTTTGAGCGTTGTCACCGCAGAGAACAGACCTATAGTATAAAAGACTAGGCCTCGCTCAGGCGTCCATGCCAAATGGTTATAGGGGCAAAAACAGGTATGTGGTACACAGCCAACAACTATTGGCCTCATGCTAAATATTCTCTCTTGGGCCTATTAATCATGCTTGAATAATAGTACCTAAACAGATATATTGAGCAACAAGCAATCACTCTTTACTGGCCAAATGTCTATAATTGATTGATTGGAAAATGCCAAAAAATGGTGATATCCAGCCGCAACACTACAACCATATGCGCATCTTGTAAAACCTCGCGAACGTAAAACCCGCAACTTAAACCCTCCGGATTCGTATTAAGGATGTATAGTAAAATTGTATGAAACTATTATTCGATTTTTTACCCATTATCTTATTCTTTGCTGCTTATCAACTTTTTGATCTATATGTTGCAACTGTTGTCGCAATGGTTACCACAGTGATTCAAGTCACGTTCAGTTGGCTAAAGTATAAAAAAGTCGACAATATGTTATTGCTAACCCTCGTTTTGGTTCTGTTGCTTGGGGGATTAACCTTGCTTTCCCGAGATGAGATTTTTATTAAATGGAAACCCACAATGGTAAACTGGTTGTTCGCCATTGTATTACTGGGTAGTCAATTGCTTTTTCGCAAGAACCTCATCTATATGATGTTTCACAAAAGTTTTCAGGCGCCAGGATCTATTTGGTCAATACTCAATCTGAGCTGGGTCGTGTTTTTTGGGCTGCTTGGTGGATTGAATTTGATTGTTGCTTACAATTTTGATACGGGTACATGGGTTAATTTCAAACTTTTTGGTATGATGGGACTAACATTTTTATTTCTACTGATTCAAGCGTTTTACATGGCGCGTTATGTGAATAATAGAGATCTGAAAAGCACGAGTGAGGACTAATGTTTTACACAATCATAGCAAGCGACAAGCCCAACAGCCTAAATCAGAGGCTACAAGCGCGACCCGATCATCTACAACGTTTACAGGCGCTACAGGATCAAGGCCGACTATTATTGGCCGGACCGCATCCCACAATCGATTCTGAAGAACCCGGCGAAGCGGGATTTAGTGGTAGCTTGATTGTCGCAGAATTTAGTGATTTACCTAGCGCCCAGTCTTGGGCGAATGCCGACCCCTATGTGGCTGCGGGCGTCTATGATAAAGTAGTGGTTAAGCCGTTCAAGAGAGTATTCCCCTAATGACCCAAGCACGAATTGAATTAATAAAAACCCGCCTCAATGAGGTGCTACAGGCCACACAAGTGGAAGTTATTGACGATAGTCACCTCCATGAAGGCCATGCTAGTGCGGGAGGCGCCGGACATTTTCGTGTGACTGTAGTGTCGGACCAGTTTCAGGATAAGAAAATGCTCGAACGTCACCGCCTTGTCTATCAAGCCCTCGATGATATTATGAACACAGAAATTCATGCCTTGAGTATTAAAGCCTATACCGACGCAGAATTAGCCTCAGCCAGTTAATCAATATGACAAAACCAATCATCGTTATAATTTTATTATTAGGCCTGCCTATGTGCCTAGCTGCGGACACGCTCGCCACGGTGAATGGCAAAGCTATCACTCAGCAGCAACTGGAACACTATGTTGGATTACGACTCGGTGCACAGAGTATGACGACTCTGCCCGAGAAAAAACGTCGCGAGCTTCTCGAAGAATTAATTAACCGCGAATTAATCTATAATGATGCCACCAGTATCGGTTTAGAAAAACAAGACGAAATAAAAACAAAAATTGAAGAACAAAATAAAAATCTATTAACCAATTTTCGCATTCAAAAATTGTTAAAAGAAGCACCGGTTAGTAAAAAACAATTACAAACCGTTTATCAAGAACAAGTCGTCACAACCAGTTCTATGGAATATAAAGCACGGCATATCCTGGTCGAAGACGAAGAAACAGCAAATCAAATCATTGGCAAATTATTACAAGGGGCCATTTTTGCTGAGCTTGCTAGTCAGATGTCTCTGGGACCATCCAAAACTCAGGGCGGTGATTTGGGCTGGTTTTCAGCAACACAAATGGTAAAACCTTTTGCGGAAGCATTGATTAAGTTAGAGAAAAATAAGTACACACAACATCCTATTGAAACTCAATATGGTTGGCATGTTATTTATCTTGAAGATACACGCAAAGTCTCTCCGCCTACATATGAATCGGTTGAAGCACAATTACGTAAAGTCGTTGAAAATGAAATCATTGCCGATTATATTGAAGGCCTAAAGCTCGATGCA
>JAOUJM010000128.1 GCA_029883265.1 Gammaproteobacteria bacterium | reverse complement strand
GTTTAAAATTTGGGTCCACAGGTAAACCAAAACTCTCATGGTTGATTTTTAAAGGCCCAGGATTGTGCACATCACTGCCATCAGGATTGCCCAGGTCCCAGGCTAGATTATCCATGTCACCAAATATATGACAGCCAGCACAAGCTTGATCGCCCGTACTAGAGGTGTAAGCCGCGTCATATAAAAACTGTCTGCCGTTGACAATGTTTTCAGACTCAGGATTAAACATACTGACATGAGCAATTTCTTTTTTCTTACGTGTATCGATAATGGAAATCCCGTTATCAAAACGAGTCAGTACATATAGAAAATGTTCTTGCTTACTTAGCACTACCCCGGAAGGACCTCCAGCACTGAGCAAAACCTGGTTTTCAAGTTGATTTTCAAAACTATCGCTTTCTAATTTTTGGGTATCGTAAACGCCAACTTTGGCTGAACCTAATGCCGCCACATATAAATATTTACCGTCTTTGCTAACCGCCATTGCGGTAGGAAATGCTAAACTTTTGGCATTGGTTTCATTAGGAATAGCTTCACAACACTGGCTACGATCAATGTGTTTGTTCAAATGAATCGGTGTCACCTGCTGGTCCAGAACCGTGATTCGACTTTCAACATTATGCGCCTGCACCGTGGAACCACCACCACCTGGTCCCTCAAATCGAATTTGGTTTCGTGCTTCGAGATTGCTAACATAAACTTTACCGCTTACTGGATTACTCACCATATTAAACAAAACCGTACCAACGCCACGATAAAAACCTTCACTGCCTTCCACCGCCACGGGTGGATTGCTCATGGCGTCAATCACAAAAACATCTTTATCCGGAAGATTAAATTTTACTTGATCGTCCCAAATTCGATTTTTGTCATCACGCCAATGTTGACCATCGTATTTAACTATTAATCCCGTCGATGGTTGCACCTCACCAGCGCTGTTAATTTCATGGGGTTCCGCAAATCCATCACCATTCATATCGACATTGATGACGGCATTGGGCAATCCACCATTGAATGATACTGTTGTTTCAAATATTGTCGTGGTTTGGTTGCCTGTTTTAAAACCCGCAACATAAACTTTTTTACCATCAGGAGAAACCGTTAATGCACGAGGCGTGTCGGTAAAAAAACTTAAAATTGTTTCTGCTTTTCCACCCATTGTATTTGCATCACTACCGCGTTTAAACACCCAAACATCCGCCCGAGCTACACCTGGAGTGGTAAGCTGAGGATCGATCGGTGAATTTTGCCCGCGATGTGCAGTTGTTATAAATGCATATTGATTGTTTTCACCGGCAAATACGATGTCGCGCGGTTCGTCACCGACAAGCAATGTTTGTTTAACATACATGTTTTTAATATTGCTAGTGTCAACGATACTGACACTATCTGAAATATGATTAACAACCCAGACTTCATTTTCACTTGCAAGAGCAATCGCAACCGGTTCAATACCTACGCGAACTGAGCTAATGGGCTTAAGTGTGTCACTATTGACTGCGAATGCTTCAAGGCGATTATCAGGTGTATTAATTGCGAATAATATTTTTCCATTTTCACTCAACGCCAAAGGTCTGACTTGACCCGTTTCGAATAATGTATATGTTTCAGCAAGTATCGCATGACTGAAAAATATTGAAACAAACAATAGTATCGCAATAGTGCTCACATGACTGTTTGATTTTGTTGTATGGGTTTTATACAAGTTTTGAATACACAAATTCATTATTATCGCTTCCTCTAATTAAATATTCTGCGTAATTCCAACGTGCCGAAAATAATTACAAAGGAGAAGGTTTAATTATTTTTTCGTTTTTTTCGTTTTATTTTTCATACTATGTTTTTTATTATGATGAAAAGAACATAAAGCTAGAGTTTTTTCAATTGCCAATGAGGTGATCGCTCACATTACGAACAAAAGTATCCTATTTCTCACCTAACACTTTGGTTGGTATTGATTTTGGTGGACAATAATTGATAGATTATTTTTTAAATAAAAATAACTTTTCAGACATTAGCTTATTTATTTTTTATTCGATGATTCATGAAAATATATTTTTTGTTTTCAAACGTCGTTTCCATTTAACAAAAAAATGCTTTCTACTATGATCAATATTAGCTAGAAGAGATATACAATTAATTATTTTTAATTAGTTTTGACAAACGTTTACCTAAATACTTTGCGGTTGCTAAATCAGTTGCATGAACACTATCGGTTTCACAAGAAGCAACTACACCCAATTGACAACCTAAACGATTTACACTGTTATCACTATATCCATAAGCATTAGCCAATCCCAGCCACAACATGCCATGTTGCGAGGCAAAGGTCACAAAATAATTGAGCGTGCTAGTCTGATCTCCATTAGGTGCACTACCACAGGTGATTCCTGCTGCAATTTTTCCTGCCCATGCTTGTTTACACCAGGTTTCGCTTGTTGCATCAGCAAAAGCCTTAAATTGTGCGGCCACGCCACCCATATACGTAGGAGAAGCAAATACAATTGCATGGCAATGGTCTAGTACCTGTAGTAAGTTTCTATTGTCAAAGCGTCCATCAATAATATCGCTACCCTGAATTCGATAAACAAACGTTTCAATATTATTTTCTTTAACTGCATTAATAGCCGCTTGTACTAGTTGATGAGTGTTACCACTACTGCTGAAATAAACAAAAGCTATTTTCAAGGCTTATCCTTTACGCCGGCTAATCATTAGAAAACTATAATCTCAATTCATGGCAAAATGCCAATAAGTTTGGGAAACTCGCCAATGCGCCTGCATCCTGCGCCCCATCGACCAGAATGCAATCAATTCCAGCGGCTGTTGCACCACCGAGATCACGCCTAACTGAATCACCAATGACCACACAAGCCGACTTACTTAAACCCAATTGTTGCACCACAAGCTCAAATGGTTTTGGCGAGGGTTTTACCATGCCATGATCCGATGAGTATGAGGACGCCTTAAATAATCGATGGATGTCCAATCGTTTGAATTTTTGCAGCCACAATTCTTTTGGCGCCCAAATATCAATAACCACTGATAATATAAAACGTTTATCGAGCGCAAACAAGACGGAGGCATACTCGTCTGGAATTTCGCCACACTCATGAAACGCAAAGGTTTGCACTATGTTTTCCACTTCTTTAGTCATAAGGTGTGGATCGCCATGACAACGAATGCAGCTTTCCAGTGTTGGAAAACAGTGGCGATATTCTACTCGCGGGTATTTATCACTCAAGTCTTGGTAAACATTGCGGATCAGTTGATTGATTTCCGAATCCCCAAGTTCGCCACCGATGGTACGATAGAATATAGCAAAATCCTCATCCTCACCAAATCGGTCTTCGCCGAACATGAAAGTACTATTCATATCCAATAGCAATGCTTGTTTTTCACCAATCATGGTTTTCGCTATTCTTTAGTTGTTGTTTGTTTTTTGAAATGAAGTTAAAGCACGAAAAAATATGCTAAGAACATTTTTAGGCTTGATTGTACAGTGACAATAGGCAAGGAGCGAGAAAATTCTTTTCAATAATTTTAAACCAGAAAAACAAAAGCCTTTACTTGAAACAAGCAAAGGCTTTGTTTTAAACAGCAGCAAAGCTGTTCAAGAAAAATTATTACCACATATATTTCTTGAGCATAGCTTTATCACTAGATGATGCTTTATGATTCAAATCATGCACGATCTTGGCTAGATCTTTCGCGGATTGTGGCGCAGAACCATCAGACATAACCGTAGAAAGTTTCTTTTTATCCGCATTAGATGCTTTATGTTGTAGATTAAGCATGGCGCTAGCAATTATTTTCTCGGCATTGGATGAATCGCCACCACCGACAATTTTTTCCAGTTTGGGCTTTTCAGAATCTGCCGGGTAATGATCTAAATAATATAAAATAGTCGCCATAGTACGTACCGAATTGCTCGGATCACTTCCCGCGATGGCGCTTTGACCACTAATGAAGAAAATTAGGCTAAGGATTAAAACCAATAGAGATTGTCTCATGTATTCACCGTCCAATAGTTGAAGAAAGGGTTTAAAAACCTGAGTACAATATTTGCCAAAAATGGGTATTTGTCAACCAAGATCAAGTATATTTATCGATTTTATTTACTTGCAAGCCCAAACCAGGCATCGGCAGACAATGAAACTGGCACTGCAGCAATAGTGTCGTGTAAATGCTGCAATGCAATATTTGTTTTTTCTTGCCATTCCTGTTCAGAGCAATTGTTTTTCATCATCACTAGGAAGGCATTTCCTTTAACCATTTCCTCCCAGTAGTTTTGAATGTTTGTAATTTCATACGGCACTGTAATGCGGTGTACTTCAGCGTGTTTAAATCCCGCTTGGGTCAATTCAGCGACAACCACATCAGGGTTTTCCAGTGACGCAATATCAGTTTTTGCATCCGGCATTTGTGGATTAATTGCACGTAAGGCACCAAAAATAAGCTTCATGGCAGGTGAATCAGAGATCGGCGCCCAACTGGAAATAAGAATTTTACCGCCTGGTTTTAGACAACGCTTAATCTCCAGATAGGCCTTAGCGCGGTCAGGAAAAAACATAAGACCAAACATGGAAAAAGCGGCATTAAAACTATCATCGTCATAGGGCAGGTCTTGCGCATCACCGCAGTAAAGGTCAATATTGTTGATTTTGTGTTGTTCAATTGTATTCTGAAAAATTTCAATCATAGCTGCTGAAAAATCGATGGCCTTGACTTGTTGCACCTGTTTGGCAGCACTAAGTGCCAATGTGCCTGGACCACAAGCAATATCCAACACGTGGTCATTCTTTTGCAATCCCACAAGATCAATGGCCTGATCCGCATATGTTTGAAATAATTTCATGGTGATTTCCGCATAACCTGATGCAACCGCATCCCAAGGATCTACTGTGCTTAATAAACTCATTTTTTCCTCCTCTTATTCTTCCGATTGCATGGCTTGCAATTCAAGTAATTGCTGGCTCATTCGTTGATGCAAAAAACTCATTAACTCGCGAACACGGCTAGTCTGACGTAAATCACTATGACTCAGCAACCAAATATCGCTTTGCAATTCAATAATCGGCGATTTTAACGCTAGCAAATCACTTTCTTGAGTGCCTATAAAGCTAGGCAATATCGCAATTCCCATGCCCGCCTTTACAGCATTTGTTACTGCAAGAATGCTATCAGAACTAAACACGACTTGTGGTGCCCGATTATTATCCCAAATACTTTTTGGAAACCAATCCAAACCATTACATGTCGTCAGAACATCATATTCAGTTAGGTTCTTTTCAGCCACGCTTGCCAAATAAGCTTTTGATGCATAAAGCGCCATCTGATAAACGCCCACTTTACGGCCGATTGCTGTCTCCGGCGGCGTCTTGGTCACACGTATGGCCACATCGGCCTCACGTCTGGATAGCTCCAAAGGATTACTGGTGACAATCAGCTCAATATCAATTTCAGGATGCAAACGTCTAAACTCGGCTATATGACTGCTTAGCAAATAATGAGTAATGCCAATCGGCGCCGTTAAGCGAATACTGCCCTGTAATCGGGAATCACTACCTTGGAGTTTGCCAACTAAATCATTGATACCAGCTTCCATGCTTGTGGCGAATTCTACAGCCGTTTCTCCCGCCGTGGTGAGTTCATAACCCTGAGGCAAACGCTCAAAAAAACGGGTAGCAAACCTTTCTTCAATAGCATTTAGTTGCCTAAAAACTGTGCTATGGCTTACACCTAGATTTTTTGCAGCGGCATTTAAGCCACCCGCACGCGCGACTGCCAGAATAATCTTAAAGTCCTCCCAATTCATCAACCTATCATAACTTGTTTTCATCCACTACAACCTTTTCATTTTTGCAAATTCATTTTTCAAAAACCGGCTAATTGGTCACTTTTTCAATGAAAACAGGAATCATTGCAAGCGTCAATCACCTCAAATTCCTAGACTCAGCGACGATCAAACTAGCCACATTACCTTAGAACTGATCCAACAAAAATGGTGTTTCAAAATGTTAACTACCCTGCGGAATATTAAAGAATAACAGATGGTTTTGGCCGATTTAGTACATTGTCTTTGAAGAATTCTCTGGAGTACCCATGCGTAATCTAACAATAATCACTACTCTCATAATTAGCTTCCTAACCCTTAGTGCTTGCACCAGCAGCGAACCAGTTTTAGACGTTAACTCAGTGAATAGTGCCAGTTGCAACATTGATGCAGCGAATGAATTATTAGTCACTGAAACCAGCCCTAGTAACGGCGAGCAATCCGTTGCACTAGGCGCCTCAATCACAGTAAGTTTCAATACGTGCCTGGACACAAAAACAATCGATGCCAGTAATATTATTTTAACCGGTACGTCTGCTACTAGTCAGCTTTCTTATGATGCAGCGAATGCATCTTTAGTGTTACAAGTCTCTGAAGATTTTTCTTTTAACACGACTTATTATGTCAACGTTTCTAGTTTACTTGCGGGCAAAAATGGGGAGCTAATGAATTCAGCTTATTTTTTCAGCTTCACTACACGTTCAGCGCCGGAAAGCAATCCACCGACAAGTGCGGCTAGTCATGCCAGCGGTATTTACAATACGGCTATCGACCTGAGTTTAACTTGTGATGATGCAGGTGGCTCTGGTTGCGCCACTATTTTCTATACTGACGATGGCACTGAACCAACAACAAGTTCCAGTATCTACTCCACAGCATTAAACATTGGTACGAGCCGAACAATAAAATTTTTCGCTATTGATAATGATGGCAATAGTGAAAGTGTACACACCTTAGATTTAACAATTGATACGGTTGCCCCAAGCATCAACCTACTTACACCCGCAAACAACGATACGGATGTTGTTTTGACTTCAAGCATTGATGTGCAATTCAGTGAAGATTTGGATCCAACTAGCGTCGACGTAGCCAACATCAGTATTGACAATGGGGTGACTGCAACACTGAGTTATAACGAAGTAAACTATACACTTTCATTAATTCCTAATGAACGTTTGTTGTGTAACACCTTATATACCGTCAATATAGCGAGCGGTTTCGCTGATCTTGCTGGCAATACCTTAGCCTCAGGCAGTAGCCATAGCTTTACAACACATACGGATTGTACCGAGCCAACCACTACCGTCGATATACCCAGAAATGTTTTTACCAGTGCGCAATCCATTTCATTAAGTTGTAACGATGCGGCAGGCAGTGGTTGTGCACGAATTATTTATACCACCGATGGCACGGTTCCCAGCGCTTCTAATGGATATAAAATTGAAACCAGTTCTGTGTCAAATATCAATATTCCCATTGGTGATACTCTTTTACGGTTTTATGCTGAAGATGCTGCGGGTAACCGCGAAGTTTTGCGTGAGCACCAATACTCAGTCTCCGATAGTGGATTCACTTTTGTTGCTACTAGCAATGGCCTCTATCGTGGTGTAGGCAAAACACCCGCGAGTTTCGTTGTAACAGGCTCAGAAGGAAAAACGCTAAGTTATTTCAAAGACAATACGAATAATCGTCATTATCGTTTAACTGATAAAGGCATTTATGTTAGTGATGATGCAAGTTATTGGGTGTATCTATCCAATCCTGCTGCAAAAAGCATTTATGCCAAGGGTAGCTATTTGTTAGTGACTACCTATAGCGGCTTTTTTATCTCAAGCGACGGTGGATCCACATTTACTGAGTACACATTTCCGCTATATGACCAAAACACCGTGCGCCACATTGTTGGCAGCGGTAACACAGTATATGTAGCGACAGATGGCGGCTTAGCTATTTCTCACGACTTGGGTAAAACATTTGAGTTCCGTACCATGACTGATGGCTTGGCTTCAGACTGGTTGCGCTATTTAGCGCTTGATGGCAGCACTTTATACATCGCCACTACCGCCGGTCTTAGTATTAGTAGTGATGGTGGTACAAGTTTTAGCAATAAAACCACCAATGATGGCTTGGCCAGTAATACTATCAACGCAATCGCCATTGATGGCAGCAATGTTTATGTTGCGACCGACCTTGGTTTGTCAGTTTCTGTGAATAGCGCTACTAGTTTCGATGCCACTCGTACAACAATTGATGGTTTATCGAATAATTATGTTGATGAAGTTTATGTGATTGCTGGCACTGTTTATTTATCCATGGGCAGTACGAGTGGAGGACACAGTTATGAAAGTTTGTGTTATTCCTTGGATAGTGCTGCAAGCTTTAGTTGTAACTTCGTCAATGCCAATATTGCCGATCCACAAGTGGAAACGGTTTATGATATTGGCGGCACCCTTTATATAGGCGCATTTCCTACCGTATACGCCACCACCGATAATGGTCTGAACAATCGCCAAATCGGTCCTACCACCAGTCAATTCCGTCAAATGGCGATTGATGGTTCAAGCTTGTATCTAAGTGTTGAAAATAGCAATGGTGTTGCAGGTATTGCCAAGACAACTGACTATGGCCAGACCTTTAGCTTCTATGGTGAAACCGAAGGTCTACCCGGTGATAATGTCTATGACCTTTATTTAGATGGTAGCACGCTTTATATCGCAACCAACGGCGGAATTGCCAAGACGAGTGATGGTGGTGCAAATTTTACTAGCTTCACCAAAACTAATAACAACCTCTCTTCGTTCTCGGTGAGCCAAATTCAGGCCAGTGGAACCACTATCCATGCGGTTGCTGGTACGGCTTACGACTTATCCACGGATGGAGGAACCAGTTTTAGTCCTCAATATGTCGGCATTAGCAGCATCAATGAGTTAATTATTTCGGCTACCAACATTTACGCAGCAACTGGCAATGGTGTGGAAATTTCCACCGATTCAGGCGCTAGCTTCACCACCTATTCCAGTGCAAATGGGTTGCCGAGCTATACCGTGGATGATGTCATGCTGGATGGCAGCCGCATTTATGCATCCACCAGCACCGGTTTATTTTATTCTGATGATAGTGGTACCAACTTCACAGCAAGTGCCGGTTTCCCGGCGTCAACTTGGTCGAAATTTATCACCATGATTGGCACCGACATCTATACTGCAAGTAATTTGGATATCTATTACTCGAGTGACAATGGCGCTACTTTCTCTGTCATCAATCTGTTTGATATTTATGATTACACCTCTATAGAAAATCTTGCTTATATGCCATAGCAATACCTTTCTATGAGTGATCAACAGTAGTGATTCAGTGTGTTCGACTTTGTATTAGTCCCTAAACTGACTCAAAGCGACACACTGAATCTCTCATTAACAACCAAAACTTTCTGCGTTTTTCAATTCATTTCAAAGCGATTTATGCATTAGTAATTAACTCTGTGTTATGTTATGAATACATGATCAATACAATACTTGATTAACAAATTCCGTAGCGCTTACCCAATACCAGGGGCTAATCATCATATAATTCGATGGCATAATAATTTCCTCTTGAACAATTCATTTAGTGCAAAAAACACCAAAGCTTCGACCCAAACATACTTTTTACCGCTAAAATAATTTTTATTTGATCTATACACACCACAGACCAATTAATCAGCACACCCTAAATAGCGATTCCGATGGTGACTCGGAGAAACTGTATACGTTGGTGAAACCAACACCCGAAACAAAATAACCCGTGTGCAATGATTGGCGGTGAGGAGCTAATTGAACGAAAAGCCAATAAACAATCCATGCGAATTATTATCATTGTTTGATTGTACACATTGACTAAAGTCCTCAAACTCAAACAAGAGTGAGGAGGCCCCCTCCCCGAGCTAGCATTTTGCTTTTCTTAAAAAACCCATACCTTACTAACAAAATACTTCAATATTGCAATTCATATCCGATAGATATATCGTGTCGATATACTTTCGTAGGAATGGAGACTGAAAATGCAGCAACATCGCTCTATCACCTTGTTAATATTAGCTATTTTTATCATAACATTGATATCCGCCTGCTCTGATAATATTCAAGCACCATCGTTAAGCGGTCCCTGGCAAGCGGGTACTACCGTTTTTGAGGTCTCCGATCAGGCGCATTGGACACAAATCCGTGCGTGGTATCCAAGCACGGATAACAATGGCGCAAAACTACTGTCCAGCGATGAGTACAGTTTAACCGCCCTGGCCAATTCCATCAGCATGCCGCGATTTTTGATGGGAGATGAAGAATATAGTCGCTCAGCAATTAATAGCCCTATAGCCGAGGGCAGGTTTCCGGTTATTATATTCAACCACGGTTTGATGTCATATGAGCGGCAGAACACAACTCAATTCGAGCAACTGGCGAGCCATGGTTACGTGGTTTTATCGGTGGCGAATCCTGGCTATTCTATGGTCGTGGTGCGTGATGAAAAAAATGTCTTTTATGTCGATGAAACCAGTGCCGCCTATCAAGCCTTACAGCGACAAAAAGATGGTGCGAAACAACTAGCACCACAACTGAAGAAAGATATTGAACTCGCTAAACAAGCCGAAAATTTTGAAATCTACCAACAGCGCATGCGAGTGTTAGCAAACAATCCCGTTTTTTCGCCCATGGAACCCGTTTTTAAGGCGGTATATGACAACAATGCGTTATTGCTTAAGTCCTTAACTGATTTACAAAATGGTTCGCTGCCTACGCTATTGTCTGGTCATATGGATTTGAACAATATCGGTGCTTATGGTCATTCATTTGGTGCAATTATGAGTGGCATCTTGGCCATGAAACATAATAATATAAAAGCGATTATCGGTATGGATGCGCCACAATTAAATATATTTCCAGACGATTACCAGCGCCTAAACATTCCCGCCTGTTATTTATATGCCGACACATTGAAATTTGCCGGTGAAATTATTGATACGGCCTATGTTAACAAACCCTTGCTGCAAACACCGGGTAGTTGCGAGGCCGTGTTTGAACAAAGTGCACATTACAATTTTACTGATTTAAATTTGGTAACGCCGTTACGCTATTCACCGATGTTAGGAAAAGTAGATAACAAACTCATGGCGCATAACTTGGAAACATTTATTTTGAATTTTTTCGATCAACATTTGAAAAAGCAAACCAAGTTTGATTCATTACAATTACCCAAGGTTAAAATAGTCAAATATTGACCCAAAGGACAAGCCATGCAAGATAAAATAATTTTAGGCATGTTATCACTTAAATCCATGAGTGTTTATGAATTGAAAAAAAACATGGAGAAATCCACTCGCATGTTTTATAACACCAGCATTGGTTCCATTCACCCGGCTTGCCAGAAATTACTCAAGCAAGGCTTTGTAACTTGCACCGAAGAAATGGCAGGCAAGCGTGCGAAAAAAGTTTTTGCTATTACAGAGAATGGACGTCAGGACTATATAGATTGGCTGAAAAGTCCCCTAGGCATTGGAAAAATAAAAGATGAATTATTATTACGTTTATTCTTTTTTTCCGATGCAGGTGATGCCTGGCGTGAGGTAGTGGAAAATTACTTAGTTGAGGTTAAACAAATCTCTGCAAACCTAGAACAAACAAAGGCTGGCATTGACCTATCAACAATACCAGCTGAATTTCAACGCCCTGCCCAATTCCAAACCGCGACTTTGGACTTGGGTTGTGCTTATTATCGATTTTTACAGACGTGGTTAGAAGAATTCCTAGCTAAGGACTTGTAAATAATAAATAGCTGATCTATTCCACCGGCATTCCATTAACCACTTTCGTTGCTATCGCTTCCTTATCAGTGGCATCATCCATTTGCTTACAGGCCTCAACCAAATCTGCAGATACGAACCGGCGAAACAATTTAGGCAATGAATTAACTTCAGCACAACGCGAACGCGCTAACACGTTAACACTATTGCGTGTATCACTAAGCGCTTGTGTAGAATTTTGTAATACATCAAATGCTGCATTTTCAGAATTCATGGCCATAGCTAACTGACTAATTTTTTCTCGGTTATTATGGGATTCTTGTAATACTTCGTTAAACATGGATTCCATACGTAACATTTTTTCATCATAACGCGCAATAACAACTTTATTTTTCTTGAGCGACTCGAGTGACTTCGCCAACTTATTGAGTTCGGCTTCATAGCGTTTATTGGCTTTTTCGATTTTTGAGAAATAATCGTCTGACTTCGTACTGGCGTGTTGGATTTGTTCAACTTCGGCAAGTTGGCTATTTTGTTTCTCTTGAATGGTCTTTAAAGAGTTCATCAAATAATTCAAGCGCGGTTCGACAATTGCCGAGGTGTAGTCATCAATGCTATTGCTAAAATTTTCGTTGTACTGGAGCTTAATCGCTTTAGTCACGTATGCATCAATGTCTTCCGGTTGTTCAAGTTTAATATTCTGAATATCACCCATGCTGACAACAATTTGTATGGATATCGAGACAATGGCGCTAATGGCAATGCTGCGACTGAGTGCCGTGGATTTACCGTCCGTCTTTTGACGTATGGATTGCCAAAATTCAAGAAATTCATCTTGTATTGCGTCCATGGCATTGGCAAAGCGACCCTTGTTGTATATCGAAATCGTATCGCTACCGCCTTCTGGGTTGCGAAATAAAATCAAAGGGCTAAGGATTAACAATTCAAGGTAAATTACACGAAAAATTCCATGGATTAAACTGGCTTGCGCATGCGTTGGGAATTGGCCCGACTCATCGGCGCGAATAGCTTGCTCTAAGTCGGCTGAAAAATAAAAACCCGTTAAGCCTGCGATTAAAAATAGAACAAACAATATAAATCGAGTAGACATTTCATCCTTGCCTCACGTGTTGACTAACTAGGTTTAGTCGAATGATGTTCACTTGTGCTTCCATCTAACACCTTCGTACTAATTCATTTTTTTATGTGGGAATATTAAAGAAAAATTTTAGTTAGTGCAATCAAAGTTTTAATAGTTCCGTTAAGTGCTGCGCATTATCAGCCTCAGTCATGAAGCGTGGCTTAAAACAAAAGTGCTTTCCACTATTCGTTTGTTAGTGTTTGCCTAGGTTTTAGCAAGCGTCGTTTTTTTACTACGATTTAAATACAACAATTGTTGAAGGCACATATTTAGGATTATTTAACCGCAAGAGTGACTATCCTCAAACTCATGCGTCCGTTTTTTACACGATTAACGCATATTCTGATTCCACCAGTTGGGAAAATCACGTTCAGTTGTAAACTCTGCCAGGCGTT
>JAOUJM010000127.1 GCA_029883265.1 Gammaproteobacteria bacterium | reverse complement strand
AGCCCACATCCGATTCATCAGCAGCCTGGTATCGATCCTTCAATCTCAGCTTAATCGCATCGAGCCAGAATTGTGTATCTCCTTGGGGTTGGTTGTCTTGCTGGCTTGCACGAAAGACCACTCTTTCCCCGCTCTCCGCGCGCCAATACTTACCTTTGACTTCCAACATTTTTGTCGGCGTATTGAATTCCACTCGTTTTCCTGAAATCGCTGCGGATTCATTACTAGGCGCCAGTCGCCCTATCCAACTAAAGCCAGATGGCTCAAATCCGTCTCGCCCACCTGTTGTTAGCTGCGATTTCATTTCTATGGTGATCTTTGAAAAAGAAACTTTTTTGTTAAGCTCTTTAAAGAGAGATTCCAGTAACGCTATGTCGGCCGTAATTTCTTCTATCTGGCGTAGCAGCTCAAGCTTATCGATCTCATCTTTCGCCTCCTTGAGTAGCGCCAATAGTTTCTTTCGCGTGGCGCGAGCGATTTTTAGACGGAGTTCTGTTGATTGATAGGCTTCGGTAATGTCGGTACTAGTGATGCGTTTATCGAGCACTTTGCCGAAAGTAAGTAGCCGATCAAAGCTTTCCTTGAACGATGCAGCCGGGACCTGCACAACAAGTCTATTCTCAGTAATGAGTTCGACATAGCCCTTCTGCGCTTCGATATAATCGACTACTTTTTCGATGGTGGAACGCGTGTTGGTAACAAATAGCTGTATGTAACCATCGTAATGAATCTTTCGATTACGCTCTCTCTCCCTCGCGGCCCCCGATATCGAGGGAGAGGGTGAATGTTGTTGACGAATATCAGCACTCATTTCATATGAGGCATCAGTCGCCATTTCGTAATTTTGCCGGTAAGCTTTGCCGCCACATGCGTCTAGGCACATCATGATAAATAACAACAGGCAGATACTGGTTAGGCGAAGAAAAGAGGGAGAAAACGACATGCGAAATCAATCTATACAGTTGTTGTACGGAAACTCTAACCCAATTGATTAGGGTTTGCAATCCTGAGCAATACGCGCAAGCGTGGAGCTACAATCAATCTGTGTGAAAACACGAAATACGGTTTTCTTGTTGATTTGTGGCTGTATCGTCAATGATGATAGAGAACGAAAAAATCCGGATCGATCAACAAGAAATCGGAAGTATTGCCCATCTTTACCCGTCCAATCAGCAGTATCAATCATCAAATCCTGGGTGTCAAAACGACAATCGCTTCGACTAATAGAGCCTACTGTAGAGAAATCCGGAAAAATAGGGGCGGGGTTTACGATTTACATCAAAGGTCTCTGTTTCATTATAGTAAATCGCAAAATGTAAGACTTGATTCTGAATGTGTTTTCTATGGCCGTTGCAACCCATGCGCTGCATAAATCGTTGTCACTTCATCGCTAAACATAAACTCAAGAAATGTTTTGCCCCACTCAGCGCCATCATCGACAAGGCCGATGTGGTAGTCTGTGGTTTGATTGTTTTTTGAATAGTCGGCTTCGCCTTTTAAACCGAGTCCCTGGGTTTTTGTCATGGGGACAATTGCAAAATCGTCGGGGAATATGCGGCTGTAGCGCAAGGCGAGGTGGTAATAGATGATAGCGACATCGGCGTTGTTTTCATACAAACACTGAGGGGCTTCACGATGATGAATACGATTACCGGTTACTAAACGATTGGATGAGCCGTTAAGTAAGTTTTGTACCGTGTTTAGGTCGAGACCATTTTCTTCAGCCAGACTCAGTAAGCTTTGCGCATAGACGACATGACTTGCTTTCTCCGTTATTGGATTCGAGATAAACAAACGCACATCATCACGTAATAAATCAGCAATACTCTGAATCGCTTTTGTATTGCCCTTGCGTACCAGCAAGACATTGCCACGACTTTGCATAAAGGCTTGGTATGATGGCACGTAGCCATCTGTCTGCAATTGTTTCATTATTCCAATAGGACTGATAAAAATATTCGGCAGACGAGACAGTGTTAAGTTACCTAAGACCATGCGTCCGTGATTGAGATAATTAACTATGACGCTGGGGGGAGTAGTCGCATAAAAAATATCCATGATTTGCGGGTGCTGCCGTAAAAAAAGTTGCAGACAGGCTTCTAGCGCCATATGGTGATTACCGTCGGAGAATACGACCAGACCGGCGTTAATCGGGTCTCCATGAAAGTCTAAACAGATGTTGGATTCGGGCTGCACCCAACGTTGATCAGACTCAGAAGCAGACGCGGCCTCAAGTGGCCAGTTCAGTGATTTAGACATAAGACCAGCTTACAAAAAATTTGACAAGTTTACCAGCATATCAGAATTCTATGTTTGGAAAGGACTGAGTAGCAGTGACAGATATGCATGCTCAACGATTCAGAGGAAGAAATGCTAGTTAAGGTCAAACCAGGGTACTAACATAAACACAACTCATTGCTTGATCAGGGGCATTGTTGTGGAATGCATTAGTGCTGTGCAAAAAAGAGTGTCACCATTTGATCTTCCCCAACAACTAAGCGACATTTGCATATTGCTCTTCAAAAATCATCGGTGGCATATAGCCGATGGTACTATGTCGTCGGTGCCGGTTGAGTTTGAAAAACAATATTATAGGAAGCTAGCGGGAGTCTAGAAAACTAGGGGCTTGCCAAGGCGCGAACTTGCAATTAACGCTTGGATCGGTGTAATTTGTTTTATATGCGGAATCACATTTGGATTCATTGGAAACACATAATAATGTTTCTCATTTTGTCAGGCCAAAAGCCGACTGTGTCAATCCCGCATCTAAAATTGAGCGAAAAGGTGCCGCGTGACTTACAATTTACATCTAAGGTTCCTGATTCGTTGTTGTAAAATGTCAGGACTGGCTCTGAAGGTATTTTGTGACCCTCAGCTTGTTGAGTTATAGTTAATAACAATTCGTCAAATAAACTGTTCGGTAAACCTTGGTCACTAGGGAAACAGCATGATAAATGGAAGTGAGAATGATGTTTTTGTTATTTTAGAAGGATGGTCAAAGCCTGGAACATTCGATAAATTTACAGATTATCGTATAGAGGTGTTAAAGATTCTTGAACCATTTGAGCCAGAATTTTTGTTTTACTGTCACCCCTTTGATTGGGCTTATGATGCGGAAGAAGATGATTATCCTACCGGGATGGAGATTTGTCGATTCAGGAACGAAGAGACCGCACGTAGAGCTATTGAAGCGATAAATAGTTCAGGAATTAGGGACATGGAAAAAGAAGTATCTTTTAAGGTTCGCTCTTACATGGGGCGTTTTGCCACGAAAGAAAAATGGGATGGTCAAATAAAAACCGATTAATATAGGTGCTGAGAGGTAGACAAACTGGAATGGTGAATAATTGCTGTGCGTATTCGTAAATACATAATTGATCTCGAATTATTGTTGCTGGGAAAAAGCTTACAAATTGCTCGTTCAGACGAAATCTACATTGCGCATCAATTGCCTTACACAACTATAACGTTATGTATAAACAAAATTTAATCCAAGGCGCGTGTAGCTGCGGTCAATGGCAAGTGAAGGTTCGAGTTGATAATGCAATGATCGATCTAAACCCTCGTGTTTGCGATTGTAATTATTGCAGAACCCATCCCTCTGCAGTAATAAGTGATCCAAGTATGAAAATTGAGTTCACTGGTGGAGAATCTATGTTTGATCAAAATGGTGACCGTCAAGCCAAGTTTTTTCGCTGCAATCGCTGTGGTGACCTGTTAGCAGTTGCTTGTTGCATAGACAGTGAATTGCGCGGAGCCGTTAGTTCAGGTTTATTTGACGAAACTTATGTTTTTGGAGAACCTGTTCAAATTCAGCCTTGGCTGTTGAGTAGCAAAGAAAGGTTGGAGCGATGGGGTAAGCTTTGGGGTTTTTTATTTGGGATAAAATAAACATTAAAATGCAAGGCTAAACAGTCTGGGGTCTTGCTTATGAACTTGCTATACCAGAAAAATGAAAACAGAACAAGCTACAGAAAAACATAAAAAATGGCACATCTCAATGTAGCGCTAAAGAATGATGATGTTTTGGTTGTGTTCTATGAAACAGATGAAGCAGGCGAGATGCAAAAACGTAATTACTGCCATCATATTCGAGCGCTTAGATGGTAAGTGGTGCGTCTATGATGATGGCCAACTACTTGAAGCTGAATTTAGTGAATTAGCGTTGGCAGTAGATCAAACTTTCAATCTAATCAGTTAAGCTAAGTACAATGAATGGGATCGCCAAAAAGAGGCGGCCCTTCATAGGAATCGTTAGGACAACAGATGTCATTAATAATGATTACATTATTTATTATTGTCGCAATAGTCGGAAGGAGCCTATGGCAAAATCAGCTTACCGGAGATTCCGGCATGCGCCCTGTTAAGCGAAATTCACCTTTAATGATGATATTTTCTAGTGCGTTAATAATTCTAGTATTTATTGCTGTAATCATTATTAGTCTTTTAACAACATTTGCAGGTTTTGAAGTTTATCCTAAGCTTGGAATATATGGCAATTCACTTGGCATATTATTCTGTCTTGTTGGTATTCTCCTAACAAGTCTATCCCAAATTCAAATGGGAACAGAGTGGCGTATAGGTGTTGATGAAAATGAAAAAACCAAATTAATAACACATGGCGTTTATTCAAAAATCAGAAATCCGATCTATACAGGGGTTATAATATTTGGTTTAGGGTTAGTAGTATTGATACCAAATATCATCATGATAATGCTTGCTCTCCTAGGATATGCTGCAATTGAACTGCATGTGCGTAAAGTCGAAGAGCCTCATTTGGAAAAATTACATGGTCAATTATTTACAAATTATAAAAACAGTACAGGGAGATATTTTCCGCGACGAAAAAAACCATAAAGATTAATATCTAGGGTCAGGCCCCACTAAGCTCGGTTTCCAACTTCATGCTTTGCCTGGCATTAAATAATTTACAAGAGACAAGGAGGTTTTTATGAATTTGTATTTCAGATTGTTATTGGTGTTGCTTAGATGCATGTTTATAAAAAAAATAGGCTTACTTGATGAAAGCAGAAAAAAATATCGTGTTTGGCCGCTAGACTGTGATTTCAATTTACATTTAACGAATTCACGTTATTTTAGTTTATGTGACGTCAGCAGATTTTACTATATGGGCCAGGTCGGCGCACTGTTTAAATTGTTAACACGAAAGTGGCTGCCGGTCGCACAAGCTCAAGAAATTAGTTACTTTAGACCGATCAATCCTTTTCAGCAGTTTGAAGTATTAACAAGATTTACCTATTGGGACGACAAATATTGGTATACTGAGCATCGGTTTTTCGTGGGAGAGAAGCTTTGTGCGCTCGTGCAGGTACGTGGTGTGTTTGTCCATAAAAGAAAGGTTTTGTCTTTTAACGAGGTCTTAGCTGTGGTTGGTCAAGAGGCAGTCGTGCCAAAAAAACCGAAGACGGTAGAGCACTGGCAAAAACTGATTGAATCGAAGAAGGGCGTTCAATAAATTTTGCTTTAATAAACATTCAAATGACATTATTCGATCCAATGAAACCTTGCCTAAAAAGACCTGTCAGCCTATGCTTAGACGTTAACCTTAAGGTATTTGTTATGAGTAAGAATATTTGTCAGCTATGAAAAACAAAAACTTTGATTGGTCTACCACATCGCCACTTAATGTTTGGCAAATATTGCTTGCTGTTTTTGGTCCTAGTGCATTTGCATTTTTTGGTTTTCATTGGGTCTTGCCAAGAGTTGTAAATGATGGAATTTCGCCGATTCTTGGCTGGGGAATTATTGCAGGTATTATGCTTGCTATTCTCACTTTATTAGCTTTCATGTTACTCACACATGATGCCAGGAAATTAAATATAAGCTTGAAAGCCCGCCTCTGTTTGACTCGTGTTTCGACTAAGCAATGGATATATTATTTACTGCTGGCTCTATTGTTGATGCTGTTCGCATCAATTATTCAACCGACATTAGCAAAGATATGGCAGGCATTAGACTTCGTGCCACCCGAATACTATCCGTTTTTTCTCCGCGGAGTAGATCCCGCCGCAACACCACTAGAGCAACTATCACCGGGATTACCACTGCTAGGCGCTTATTGGTTACTGCCGATCATGGCTATTGTTTTGGCACTAAATATTTTGGCGGAGGACTTTTATTTTAGAGCTTGGCTAATGCCAAAGATGTCATGGATAGGCAGACCAACATGGATAGTTAATGGTTTCTTATTTGCTTTCTATCATACATTCCAGCTTTGGTTGTTACCAATCTTGTTATTGGCCAGTCTTATTTTTGCATTTGTGGTATGGCATAGTAAAAGTATCGTTCCATCACTTGTTTTACATTTTGTGCTTAATTTTCTTTTTAGTATATTGGGAATGCTTGCGTTGATTACAGGACTAGCGCCTTGATTCGGTAAATATAAGAGACCCTAAGATTCTATTTGAGAATGATATTGCTGAACTATGCCTTCTTAAATTTTTCAATAGAATCTTATGTTGTTTCTAATTTACTGTATGCACATCATATGATTACAGATGTCGATGAATATTTTTCCAAAGGTTGTGGTCGTTGTGAACGATTTAATACTCAAGATTGCTCAACCTGTCAATGGAGTAGTGGTCTTGCGGAATTGCGAAAAATTTGTCTTGGGGTAGGGCTCATCGAGACCGCAAAATGGGGGCAAGCTTGCTATATGTATGGCGATCGCAACATTGCCATATTTGCTGCCTTTCGGAAAGACTTTTGTTTGAGTTTCTTTAATGCGTCTTTATTGAAAGATCCCCAAGGCGTGCTAGAAAAGCAGGGTCCGAATACACAGTACCCTGGCATGATTCGTTTTACTAAAAACGACCAAGTATCAGAAAAAAAAAGTCTAATTCAATCCTATCGAAAAGAGGCAATAGAATATGCAGTATTAGGGATTAAGCCGCAGAAACAGAAGGACGCTTTTGATTTACCTGATGAGCTGCTAGAAGCATTAGAATCGGATCCAGAGCTTGCTAACACATTTTTTGGGTTGACACTTTGCCGCAAACAAAGTTATGTGACTCATTTCAGTTCTGCAAAGAATCCCGAAACCCGAATTTCTCGAATTGTTAAATTTAGAGATAAAATAATTTCAGGAAAAGGAGCTATGGAACGTTGAGCTTTTAGAACCCATAATTATGCATAAGCTCAAGATAAAAATCTCGGCCAGATCATACAATTTGCATCGAACATCACTATTTTATTATAGTTAACAGTAAAAATATGGCCATGACTCATGAATTGCACGGCGTGAATGGAAAACAATGGAACAGCAAAGATCTGGATTGAATCAGCTTGGTTGGAGTACTTGGTTCGAACAAAGGGCTCAATGTCGTGCGCTAGATCATGTTGCACGAGTGGTGGCGGTTGATCGAGACCAATTGTTGCTTATGGATCAACACGGAACCTTTCGCGCCAGATTAGCGGGTAGTTTCCTCTATCAGCATCAGCTTTCTCATGAATTGCCATGTGTAGGGGACTGGGTTTGTGTTGAAAGGCATTCGTCAGATGATTTTGGGTTGATCCATTCACTTATAGAGCGGCGAACCTGGTTGCGTCGAAAATCAGCTGGGGATGTTATTGAACATCAGATGATTGCGGCAAATATGGACTATGTCATTATTGTTCAGTCATGTCATTATGATTTTAATCTTAAACGATTAGAACGTTATCTTGTTATGGTGAAAGAAGGTGGAGCTGAATCATATATTCTCCTTACAAAAACAGATCTCGTCGAAGCGACTATTCAAAATTCCTACCTATCAACAATTCATTCTGCAGGAATTACTGTTCCTGTCATTTCCCTAAGTAACATTACACAAGAAGGTATAGATGATGTCAGACGGTTACTGCAGCCGGGGAAAACCTATTGTTTTGTTGGCTCATCAGGAGTGGGTAAAAGTACCTTAATCAACCAGCTGATCGGTAAAGAATTTCTGGAAACTAAATCAGTCAGTGGCAGTGGCGAGGGTAGGCATACCACGGTTCGCCGTGAATTACTTGTGCTTGATGGTGGCGCACTGGTCATTGATAATCCGGGAATGCGAGAATTCGGAATCTTGGGTGCAGACGACGGTATCGATGAAAGCTTTTTAGATATCACCCGGCTCGCCGCTAACTGTCGTTTCCGGGATTGCACGCATATAAACGAACCACGTTGTGCAGTCACTGAAGCAGTCAAGTCTGGCGAAATTAGTCAAGCACACTATGAGAACTACATAAAATTAAGACAAGAGTCAACATTCTTTGAAATGTCTTATGCAGAAAAAAGAAAAAAAGATCATGATTTTGGTAAATACATTAAGTCTGCAAAAAAAGACCTAAAAGATAATTAAAACTGCAAATGAAACTCATGAAAAACCGCTTGTTAAGAAAACAGTTGTCGATTGATTCTATAGTAAGTAAAAAATAAAAAAAGAAAAGAAGCTCAAGATGTTTATGATGACATAAGACATATTAGAATAAACAAGGTGTCGCGGCGTTCGCCTACGAGCCAGATCAAATTGGAATTAGTTAATATACTAATCGGGTTCAAGGAGGTCAATATGTGTTTTTCAGCAACAGCAAGTTTCGCTGCATCAGCAGTATTAATCCCAATTGGTATTTATTGTCTTAAAAAGGCAAGTGAACAGCAGAAACCCTATTGGCTCATTTTGTTACTGCCTCTTGCGTTTGGTGTGCAGCAATTTTTTGAAGGGTTGGTGTGGCTGGATCTGAGTCAGGGTAAGGATCCACATTATGCTGCGCTAGCATTTGTATTTTTTTCACATTTGTTTTGGTTATTTTGGATACCGCTTGCTTGCTATAAAGTGGAAACCCAGTTGGTTAAACGCCGGTTGTTTCTGATTTTTATAGTTCTTGGCGGGATACATGGGCTGGTAATGTTCGTACCGTTTATTATTTTCGAAAACTGGCTAGAGCTTAAGCAAGTGCAACATTCGATTGAATATACGACGACGCTGGTTTATGACGAATTTTTGCCAAGAATTGTTGTACGTATTGTCTATGCAATTATCGTATTGGTACCGTTATTGTTTTGTAGTGACCGCTACATAAAGATTTTTGGCATTTTCATTATGATCTCAGTAGTGGTTTCGACAATTTTCTTTGGCTACGCATTTATCTCTGTGTGGTGTTATTTCGCCGCAATCTTATCTTTGTATTTTGTGGTTATGATTTTTCACTTGAATAAAAACAAACTTGAGGTTTCTTGAAAGGCACAAGCAGAGTCGTCGCGTTAAAGGCAAAATTATTTATAACAAAAAAGTTATGCCTAGTAAGGACAAAACAAGAGGGTAGTGTGTTGCTGTCTTCTTTTTTTAGTGGTGAAAGACTCGTCTTAACTCTGTTGCTTCAACATCCTACCTTGATCAAGATAAAGATTATTTTATTGAGAAAACGAAATGACAACACTATTTCATGAACACACTGAGAAAACTGAAGCGGTGTTGTACTTGATAGCGCATATGCCGAGCAAAAGCTTATCCGTGTTAATGAACAGTGACTTTGTACAAGAGCTTTGTAATATTGATTTTATGCGTATCGTTGTTTTTCTTGCACAAAAAAGTTATAACGAGGGCGGGTGTGCAATTGGTGCTGTTATAAACGATGACTCAACAAGACAAATCGTAGGTATGGGGCATAACACGCTGGTACAGGACAATCATCCCTAAAATTATGGCGAGACATTGGCTATTCGAGATGCTGGTCGCATTGACTTGAGTAAAACAACAATTTTCACTAGTCTAAGCCCGCGTGACATCTGTGCAACCTTAGTTTACATGAGAGGCTTTAAGCCCGTGGTGGTAGGCGATGTTAGCAATACGAGTGGCAATGAAGCGCTCTTAAAGGAAAAAGGGTTACAGATGATATTCTTGAGGACAAGATGGGTATCAATTTATATGCCCGGTTTCGCAGGGAAAAACCTAATCAGGAATTAGATGATTGGCGAGGCTTGAGCGCCGTGCATAATAAGTACAAAATAATAAAGAAACAAAAAAGCGAAGTGTGAACTGGGGTGGATGAACAGGCTTTCTCAGCACCACAGTCTTCAGAGTAGCAACTCGCTGTGAGAGGATAGGGGATGATAAGAAAATTCTGGCTATGCACATCGCGAATTATTTTTCTTCAAGCCTATCATTATAGACTTCAATGTACATTCTCTCTGAGAGAGACAAGCCAGGCGTCAGGTTTTCAACCCGACGATTAACCATTGATAATCTGCAATGAATACTAAAAGGTAATAAGCTTTTGCCAATTATTATTGAGACTACATGGTTGCTAGCATTTTTGATTATTGAAGCTTGAAGATGCTTTTTCCAATGCGACATTTTACAAAAGAGAAATCACAGAAGAGGCAAGTTGTTCATTTTTTCGCAATCTTTGTATTTGCTATGATGCCTGCTGCGGCATTGTTTTTGATTTAGCCGTAAAATGGTCTTTGGTACAGTTATTTGAACGGCAGATAGTTAATTTGCTGCCACAACAGGTGATAAAAGCGCCATAATCAATGAAGGTACTATCATACATTTTGCTGGTGTACATTTATAGCGCTACATTGAGTGCTGAATGCATCTGCTCGAAATGGGAGAGGACTATGATACGGCTTGCCGAGAATTCTTTTTTTTTATTCTGATTTTAGGCAGTGGTGTTTAAGGGAAAAATTTAGATGTTGCTATTGAGACGGAAATTGCAGTATTTGCATTAATTATTCTTTCGCCATTGCATGATTTTATGAGTGTTAGTCGTGAAGACATTACTTCTTAGAATCCGGCTTAGGCATTTTCCATTGGCGATTATCAATGATTCAACAAAAGAATAGATTCTCACTACCCAAAAACCTCCCCTCAAGATAATTTTTACGACAAACATTTGTTTTACACATTAAGTAGAGTGTATGACATAACAATGCCTATTTCCTGAATGTCATCTTATGTGAAATCTATTTTAGATAATCCTTATGAATTAAAGTCAGCGAGACTATTATCACTTGCAGTCAGCTTTGACTTTGTAAAGTAATTGGTTGTATTCTTTAGGATAGTGTATATTTAACCATAGATAAAATAAGAAGAAAAAGCCTTCAAGTAGAATAGAGAAAAGGCCTTATACTTAACACTGCTTGAAAAAGCAAAAAATGATCAAGATTGAGTTATTTTGCACTAGGGAGCAAAAAAGTACTCAATGCGATTTTATTTCTTAGGTGATAGACAATAAAAAATACCAAGGCGATAACGCCAGCAACAACACGAGCTAATTAACTATCAGGTATTGGGGAAAACGATCTAAGCCGATTGTTCTTATGTTGTGATGTGGTTTGGAAATAGGAAGTTTGATGAAAACTATGAGAGTATTATTAAGTCTTATTTTGGTGCTTCTATCACCTGGTCTTTTTGCGGATGATAGTGAGCATAGTGAAAAAGAAATAACATTAGGCATATTTCCTTACATCAGTTCGTCAAAACTAATCCACATGTATACACCGTTGGCAAAGTATCTGGAAGCAAAAACATCTAGGAAAGTTAGGCTGGTTTCTTCTCCAGATTTTAAGACATTTATCGAACGCAGCGAAAAACAACAATTCGATATCATTTACACTGCTCCCCATTTTGCGGAGCTTGCAGAGCAGCAGAAAACTTATCGACGTCTAGCACGATTTACGCGAAAATTAAGTGGCACGTTTTTCGTGCGGGCTTCCAGTGATATAACAAACGTGAAGCAACTACAAAACAAGATGGTAAGCGTACCCAGCCAATTAGCGATTGTATCACACCTCGGCGAGGTGCATCTTGGGGAAATGGGATTAGTGCGTAGTGAAGACTATACACTAAAAAATATGCCAACACATAATAATGTCATTATCTCGGTATTAAATGATGTTGCAAGCGCAGGCGTGGTTGCATCGCCAGTGTTTGACTTATACGACAGACAGAATAGAGGGAAACTAAGAAAAATAGCGCAAACAGAATGTATTCCGGGTGCTATGTTTATGCTGAATAACAAGATGTCACAAAAGGACGCGCTAATACTAGAGACAGCAATGAACGAATTTCCGCTGAGTGGCCATGCCAAGGCGTTTTATAGTGGCTCTACAATGGTCGGTATTCAGGAAATAACAGATGCAGACATGGATGCACTCAAGAAGTATAGGAAGTTATTGCAGGATTATATGTAATTGTCAATTGAGTATATTGGAGACTGATCTTAGCCTAAATCTACTCGTGGGTTAATTGTGATTCTGATAGAAAATAGTCTTGAATTTGGAAAAATTTGACGCGTACACGTAATGGCTTTGTAAAAGCGTTTGCTACAAAAATCTTACAAAATGATATATATTATTTCATTGAAACAAATGGACTTCCATAAAACGCCAAACCTGTTGAATTCAACGTTTCATTAAAAATTCTCGTGAGTCGTTGAGACCTGGAATTTGCCAGCAACGGTAAAAAAATGCACTGGACGATCTAAATGGATAATATAAAAATAAAACTAGGTGTAGTAAGCAATCTACCGGAACTATTACCGCTTATTCACGCTTATCACGAATTTGAAGGTATCAGATTATCGGAGGATGAGTGTGTTAGCGTGGTGGAAACACTACTCACCGATAACGTCCGTGGTGGAATATGGCTTATATATTTGAATGAGAATCTTGTTGGTTACATTGTGCTGTGTGTGGGATTTGGTATCGAGTTTGCGGGCTTAGACGCTTTTATTGATGAGTTTTACATTTCCCCAGCATTTCGCGGAACTGGCATTGGCACGAAGGTGTTGCAGCTCATTAAAACAGAAGCAAAGAAATTAAATATACGTGCGATTCATTTAGAGGTATCACTAACAAATATTAAAGCACAAAAACTCTACACAAATGCGAAATTCATCGCTAGAGATCAGTACATGCTTATGTCATGCAAAATTTAGGAAAGACACTCATCAGTCTTGGATAAGAAATAGACTGCATGAAGCAGCGCAAGATATTGTGAACGACAAAAGCGATATTTCAAAAAAACAAGTCTCTCCCCATGTCTAAACCTCATTTTTAATTGACATCCGATTAACTATGATTCACTCTTTTAAACCTTAAAATAATTATAAAAATGCATTCTTTTTAGGAAAAAGTTTTGAGTGTTTGGATTGAAATAAAGAA
>JAOUJM010000384.1 GCA_029883265.1 Gammaproteobacteria bacterium | reverse complement strand
CCAATCGGCAATGCTATCCGATGGATTTAGCATGACCAATTTGGATTTATTTTCCGAACCTCCACCCTTAGCTGAAATGGCGACTTCGACGGTGTTACCGGGCACTAAGCGCGTATGCACAATCGCTGGGGTGTTATCACCTGTATTAATGCGTTTACCGCTAGGGTCAGATACCATGGACGCGCGTAATGGATTGTCGGGATGAGTATAGGCTTGCGCCACACCTTGGTTAACCATGGCCTCAATACTGAGTGTTGCATCCCAGCTCACATCCATGCCAATCGTGAGAAATACCACTACCATGCCGGTGTCCTGGCAAATCCGTCGATGACCCATGGCACACAAACGGGAATTTAATAATATTTGGCCCATCGCATCTTTGGCTGCTTCGGATTGTTCCAGCTCATAGGCTTGTGCTAAGGCGTCTATATAATCTTTGGGGTGATAATAAGAAATATACTGCAAGGCATCTGCAATACTTTGAATAAAATCAGTTTGTTTAATACGGGTCATGGTTATCCTCTTACTAGCGCATCGACACCAGTAAGCTAAAAATTAATCCTGAAAATAATCCGGCTTGTCTTTTTCTCTATAGTATTGTCCTTAGATTTTATCTAATATGTCAAACGCTTATGGTGCCCCTAAGGAAATTCAGGGTATAATTAACGCTGACAATAATAATCAAGAATTCTAGCAATAATAATAGACTGAGGTGAGGACGATGGAACTGTTACGGTTTTTTCCGTTGATATTAATCATCGGTGTGATTGGTTTTGTGCAAGCCAGCGATAATGATTTGGTGTTAGCTGATGTTAATAATATCGAACATCGTTTGTCTGATTATCGTGGCAAATGGGTAGTGGTGAATTACTGGGCTACCTGGTGTCCGCCTTGTGTGGAAGAAATGCCGGAATTGGAATTTTTCTACCAAAACTACAAAGACAAGGCGATGGTCTTGGGTGTGAATATGGAAGATGCGCCGGTGCAAAAAGTAAAAGCTTTTGTCGAGGAGCATATGATCTCTTACCCTATTCTGTTAGCTGAACCCGATCGTCGAGGCCCCTTGGGGGAAATTCCGGCATTGCCAACTACGTTTATTATTTCTCCCGAAGGCAAAATTGTTAAAACAAAAATTGGTAAAATCACCATGCGTTATTTGGAAACAATAATTGGGGTGAAAAAATCTGGGAAGATTAGTCGACTCTAATTTTGCTTAGCCTGAAGGTGAATTCTATGAGATCTGTTTTTTTATTATGCTTGACCATGTTGTGGGTGTTACCACTATCGGCGCAACCACGCGATCCTTATCAGCATTTCTTTAACGAGACCTGGGGTGATTTTAAAGAAGAACGTCAAAACGCCAAAAGCCAAGGCAAAAAAGCGATTCTAGTTTTTTTTGAATTGGATGAATGTCCATTTTGTCATTTTATGAAAACCCATGTTTTGAATCAGCCTGAAGTGCAAGCCTTTTTCCGTCAACATTTTCTTAATTTTGCGATTGATATCGAAGGCGATGTTGAAATGCAGGATTTTGACGGACAGACCATGACCCAGAAAAACTTTGCTGCAAAAATTCATCGGGTACGCGCGACCCCGGTATTCGGTTTTTTTGATCTTGAAGGCAAAAAACTTGTGCGCTTTACTGGTCGTACCTCTGATGTGGATGAGTTTTTATTGTTAGGGAAATTTGTTGTGGAAGGGATTTATAAAGAAATGTCATTCACGCGCTATAAGCGGCAGCAGAAAAAAACAGCCCAAGCATCATAGGCTCCCATGCGAAAATTTTTGTTTAGTTGTTTAGTTTTTTTCAATAGCTTGGCTATTCATGCAAAGGATTTAACGCCTTTGCCGCAGCCTTTAAGTCTGTCACAGGCGCTGGCATTAGTTGATCAATCCTTGCCTGAACAGATAAAAGCTAGTCAGCATATTCAACAGCAAGCGGCTCAATTGCAGCTGACACAATCTCAATTTGGAATTCAGGTGGCGGCTCAAGCTGTTTTACGTTGGTTGGAGCCTGCGGAGAGTTTGCGCCATTTGGGTCATCAAGATCACACGATTAAATTGATTGCATCAAAACCACTGTATGATTTTGGGCGGCAACAAAATCGTGAAGCGGCAGCTCAACAGCAATTGGTTGCGGCAGAGCTCAAACAAAAATATCAATTACAACAGCATCGTCTGGCGGTTATGGAAGCTTTTTTTAATGTGCTTGTTGCTGATTTAACCTATGCTCGTGACAATGAAGATATGGCGACTGCGTTTGTATCGTATGATCGAATCAAAGACCGTGCGGAACTAGGTGAGCGTTCGGATATTGATTTGCTAAAAGCGTTTAATGAATACCAGGCCGTGCGGCAACAACGGTTTGCCAGCGAAGCGCAGCAACGTTCGACCCGTGCGCGCCTAGCAAGTTTATTGAACCGGCCGAATAATTTACCAGCCATATTGCTTGTGCCAGAGACATCTTTGGCGCAAAAAAAACCACCGCCGTTTGAGCAACTATTACAAACCGTATTTGCAAATAATGTTGAATTGTCACAGTTGCAGGCTACAGTGGATGCAGCTAAACATCATTGGGTAGCCGCACAAAGACATTACTGGCCTAGACTTGAGTTGCAAACAGAAACTGGTGTTTATAGTCGGGGTATTGGTAGTAATGATGTTTGGCGTGCAGGCGTGAGTATTGAAGCGCCGCTTTATAGTGCCGGCCAATTTCAGGCAAAAGCACAACAGGCACAAGCGCACTTTCGCCAAGCAGAACAGGATATCGTGTTGTACAAACGTCAACTTCAGCAACGCCTGCTTGAGCTTTGGTTGAATCTTGATGTATTGCAAAAGCAATGGGATGAAGCTCAGGCTTTATTTGATTTTCGTGAGTTATATTTAGATCGAGCACGGGCTTTGTATGATATGGAAGTAAAAACAGATTTAGGTGATGCCATGGTGCAATTAACCCAGGCGCAATTGCAGCAAGCAAAAGTTCAATATGCCATTATTTTGCATTGGGCCGAGCTGGAGGTGATGGGCGCCTTACCCGCAGGGGAGGTTTTGAAATGATGCAGCGCGGATTTATTGTGTTTCTGTTATGGTCACTCGTGAGTATAAGTCATGCGGAAACAATGATAGGCAAATTGCAATGGGCTGAGAAAACTCAATTAAATGCGGCGGTATCCGGGCGTATAGAAAAAATTTCAGTCAAGGCTGGTGAGTTGATTAAACAAGGTGATTTACTGCTAACGATTGAGCAACAATTGTATCAAGCGCGTTTACTTCAGGCAAAAGCACACATGCTTGCACAAGAGCAAGCAGCAGCAGAAGTTGAGCGCGAAATGAATAATGCAGCGGAGCTATT
>JAOUJM010000126.1 GCA_029883265.1 Gammaproteobacteria bacterium | reverse complement strand
TACAATACGCTTATGTTCATAGCTAATTAGTCCTTCATTCCTCATTTCAGTCATTAACCTAATGATGGTTTCGTCTGCTACCATTAACAAATTGGCAATATCCTTTTTGGTAATTTCAGATTTCAAGATTGTTTGTGTTTGATTATATACGTCAGAATAATCATTACTGAGATTATAAAGCAAATACGCCAGACGACTTCGCACATTACGTTCTTTAACCGATATTACTTGGTCTTCGGCACGAGTTAATTCGTTGGAAATTTTAACTATCAAATTTTTTGCAAGTGATGCATTGTTTGATAAAAGAAAAAGAATATCCACTTTTGAAATGAAACATGCTTTGAGTGTTTCCGAAACAACGACAGCTGTTCCCTTATAGCTATTTTCAATGAAAAGACTACGATGACCCGATGTATCACCCGGCAAGACTAAACGAGTAAAACGAATGTTATTGCTACTATCTTTTTGAACCACTTTTGCCAATCCGTCTAGATGACAAAAAATACCTTGAACCGTTTCGTTTTGATGAAAAAGCTCCTGCTTTTTTT
The DNA here is from genome assembly GCA_029883265.1 of Gammaproteobacteria bacterium. Classification (GTDB taxonomy): domain Bacteria; phylum Pseudomonadota; class Gammaproteobacteria; order S012-40; family S012-40; genus JAOUJM01. Next base: position 12,641 of record JAOUJM010000126.1, on the reverse strand, counting down.
CAAGACGCAGGAGTTGTTTTCTTTCTGCAAGCCAGTCGATTAAGTCTTGCTTGAGGTCTTTAAACAAGCTGCTTGCAAAAACAGGACATTCGCTGCAATTTTTGGGAAATTCTATCTTCATTATTGGTTAATGCATCTTTTGGTTTTGCCTGACCATTCCAGCCCGTTCTCAGCCCCGAGAAACCTGATCTAGATCAGGTTGTCAATGACTGATATGCGCCATAGACTTATCTATTGTCAACAGAAAAAGACGAGGGTTGGCTGGTCAAATTTGAATGGGTTAATCGTAACAGAAATCGTGGGGATTTCAATTCACCCATTCCTCCCTGAACAAAGGTTTAATAATGAAACTAACAAAGATTTTTATTCTACTGATAAGCGTGATCTGGCTCATTAATGCACATAGCCAGGAATTACTAGAAGTCCCTATCGGTATTGCACCTACGATGAGCTCGGTTGGTGTATTCATTGCGAAAGAAAAAGGCTATTTTGCTGAGCAAGGTATTAAACCCATCATCAACCCTTTCAAAGCATCGGGAGCTAAAATGGTTCCGTTTCTTGCAACAGGTCAATTGTATGTTGCTGGCGGCAATATCAATGCCGGCATGTATAACGCTGTTTCTCAAGACATTCCAATTAAAATTGTCGCCGACAAAGGGACTGTCTCACCTAAGCATGGATATCTTGCCTTAATTGTTAGAAAAGATCATATCGACAGCGGTCGCTACCGATCCTATAAGGACCTTAAGGGGATGACCATGGCCGTTACCGCCAAAGGCGTGTCTCAAGAAATCGTTACAGAAATGTATTTACAAAAAGTCGGCTTGAGTTTGAGTGACATTAGATTGGTCACACTGGGATATTCTGATATCAATATTGCCTTAGCCAACAAATCCATTGATGCCAGTATACAGATCGAGCCTTTTGTCGCAGCTGCGGTTAAAAACGATTTTGTAGTTCGTGTCGCGGGTGATGATGAGATTTATCCCAATCAACAAAGTGCTGTTATATTCATGTCACCTGAGTTTATAGAAAAACACCCGAAAGAAGCACAAGGTTGGGTAACGGCTTACGTGAAAGGTCTACGTGATTACAACGACGCTTATGAAAAAGGCAAAAATAAAGACGAGATTATTAATATACTAACCAAATACACTCGAATTAAAGATGCCAGCATATACGAAAAAGCTTTTCCTGTGGGTCTTCATCCTGAAGGCGATCTTAATGTTGCGAGTTTGAAGAGTGATGCGCAATGGTTTTATAAAAAAGGCTATGTTAAAAAATTGCCCGATATTGATAAAATCGTAGATTTAAGTTTTGTACAAACAGCGCGGAAAATTCTTGGACCTTATAAGTAAAAGACGAGATAACATTATAGGCAATCTGATTCGTTGTTGTTGACATCATCATCTATCCGGGCATTTGTTCGGATAGATGTTTTTATTAAGCACACCTCTGGTTAGATGCGGTTCTAGTTAGTCATTTTTTGTTTAACAACTTCTGAAAAATGTTTTGCGATAGCTTTTCCATGAGCAGCAAAAAGTTTTTCGTGATCCTTTGTGCTAATAACACTTTTTTCTATTTTTACTTTTTCCTCAGTACCGTTGAATGTTCCATTGTGTGCTAATAGGGTTTTGCCAGTACGATCGACAAATGCAATTTTATATGAGGAACGCGTTGACCCAACACCATTTGCACCACCACCAGGCAGCAACACACAAGCATCGCAATTGAAGGACATACCTGAATCGACCACGACAATGGCGCCATCAACCTGCAATAACGCAATTGCCCTTCGTATATAATCCAATTCAAACGAAGATCCACTCAAGGCAGAATCCCGGGAACCAAAACCAAATGCGACTAGATTTGCAGGCGCTGCACCATGATTAATATTTAGCTTAGGATTTTGTGAAGACATATTAAGTGAATCGTCTCCGATACTGGAAATCTTAACACTTGAAATTGATTGTGAATGTTTAACAAACGCCTGCTGGGTGACCATGGCATCAACAGACAAAACTTCAAAACTCAGATCTTGATGGTTGAGCTCGCTAATAAATGCTTTGTGGGCGATTATAGCCGCTTTTACGCCGTCACTTTCACCTGCAACTGTTAGTATTTGATTTTCTGAATCTTCGTCATTTATCTCAGAAGGCGTTTTTTCATAGACGATGCGATGAGGAACGGTGAACGTTAAAACGACTACCTTATTGATAGTCGCTTCTCGGTAGCTGTTACCCGGTTGTTTTAATTGAGCAACGCAACCGACAATACCGGTCAGGACAAACAAAAACACTAGCAATCTCAAAATTGGCATTATCAATCCATTGGTTGAAAAATATGCTCGCATTTGCATATTTTCAGTCGGTTGCCTGAATATTCTATTTCAAATATCCTAAACTTTCGAGCTTCAGCAATACCATTTGTGCAGCTTCGTCTGGACTACATTCATCTGTATTGATAGAAAGCTCTGCATTTTCGGGTTCTTCATATGGATCACTAATCCCGGTAAATTCCTTTATCAACCCTGCTCGTGCTTTTGCATACAAACCTTTTCGATCCCGGTTTTCACAAACGGTTAATGGTGTTGAAACAAACACCTCAATGAACCCACCATAAGTCTGAATAACATTACGAATTTTTCGTCGGGTTTCACGATAAGGTGCAATAGGCGCACAAATAGCAATACCACCATGTTTGGTAATCTCAGATGCAACATACCCGATGCGTTCGATGTTTATATTTCTGTGTTCTTTTGAAAAACCAAGCTCACTCGACAAATTTTTTCTTACTACATCGCCATCAAGCAAGGTTACCGAGCGAGTTCCCATTTCTTTTAATTTTATCAGCAAGGCATTTGCAACAGTAGATTTACCGGCACCCGATAGTCCGGTAAAAAAGATCGTAAAACCGAGCTTGTGAGCAGGCGGATAAAATCTTTTTAACTCCTGAATAACTTCAGGAAATGAATACCAATTTGGAATCGAAGTATCTCGACGAAACCGTTCCAACATTTCTTGCTCACTCAGTGTCTCCAAATTGTTTTTGTTGCTTTCAGTTACAACATCAAAACTATCGGCTTTAGAATTATAGGCAACAGGCTTGCTTTGCAACAATTTAATACCAATTATATCTTCATATTTTGACAAATTCTCCACAGGGAAAACTTTATCTCGCGCGGAAATTGCTGATACATTGTCGATAATCATGTGTGAGCAGCCATAATTTTTTTGAATTATCGCATCCAATAGAACCGATCGAATCCCCATTTTCCGCTCAGTATATGGATAAATACTAAATTGAGTGGTCGCCTGCGGTAGGTATTCGAGCACATGGTTTAAACATCTGACTCGCATGAATTGTTCAGCCGAATTATCATTTAACTTTAGACCCGCATGAACAAAGAGATTAGCTTCTTGCTCCTGGCTCAACTGATTACACTGAACAACCTCGGCTTTATGCATGGGCTTTTCTGCACTATAGGCAATTACACGACTCCATCCTATTTTTTTAAATAATTGCCTAACTTCAATAGGAGAACGCCTAAGTGTTCGAAAATCATGATGATGTGGTAAAGTTAATCCTTTAACCGGACCACCTAAGTAATGTACCCTCTGCCCGCTCTTATTCGCTGTATCCTTACCAAACAAATGCATTGATTCATTTTTCAAATCAGCTGTCCACTGATCCTCAACCATCAAAAGCGCAATGATTTCACCTTCAAGGTCTCTAAGCGCTAGCTGTTGTGATGTTGCTACGGATTCTGAAATTTTTTCAGAAACCGATAAAACAATAGGGACAGGCCACATTTCACCTGAAGACAAACACCCTTTCGTTAAAACGGATTCGTAATCTTTTTGTCCCATAAAACCCGTCAGTGGACTAAACGCACCACTCAACAGTAGTTCGATATCTTCGATTTGCTTGGCAGAAAGATCCAACACCGGATAAGTTAAAGCCTCTTGTTTCAGTTGCTCAAGTTCTGAAGGCTGAACCAACAAATCACATAAATGGTTTCCATAAGGGGTATTCAATTCAAACATGATCTACTCTTCTTTAATTTGTTATCTTGTAAAAAACTTAGCAGCCGAAAGCGCCAATTTCTACCTATCGGAATTTTTCACTTTAAGCGTGAAGGAGAAGTTATGCAAATTTTAGACACACGAAAAAGCTTACTATAGTCAAGAGAAAATTGCTAGCATGGACAATTTGGCAAATAAAAACCCCTCAAGCCAGTGCTAGAGGGGTTACAACAAAAACACAGCCGTTTAAAATGATGCTTGTGCTTCGTCTGAGTACAGCGATTCTACCGAATTTTCATCCACTGCTGTGACAGCGAAAACATAGTCACCTTTTGTCATGGCATTGTAGGTATAGGAAGTAACATTTCCGACGTCAATGACCTCGTCGTATTGGCCACTAACGCTTCCGACGTGAACTTTATAGCTTGTTACGCCAACTGTGGTACTTGCAGTCCAACTTATTTGCATCACTTTCGAACATCCCGTAATACAATTAACATCAATAGAGACCGTTGCTACGGCGACGTCTCCATCAATATCAGCAATCTGATAGTTGAAACTATCACTACCGAAAAAATCAGTGTTTGGTGTATAAGAAATACTTCCGTCGCCATTCACCACTGCAGTGCCATTGGCGGGACCGGCATTCTGAATAGTAACCGAAATTGGACCATCATCTAAGCCTGAATCGTTTGCAACCACATCAATAACTTGTGCTCCTGAATTTTGATTAATCACAATAGCGTCTGCTTGTGCCAGCGGTGTTGCATTATTGCCTTCTACTGTAACTGTGACTGTTGCTGTTGAGGTATCACCATCAGCGTCTGTTATGCGGTAGTTAAAACTATCACTTCCAGTGAAACCAGCGTTTGGAGTGTAATCAATGGTTCCGTCGGCATTTACAATTGCATTACCAAAGCTTGCACCACTATTAACAATCGTAAGCACGATTGGCGTGTCGATTAGATTGCTATCGTTTGACATAACAGCCAATTGTAATGTGCCGCCATCAACCATCATGTTCGCGCTATCATTTGCAGCTACAGGCGAGAAATCCTGTCCAGAAACAGTAATATTGACTTGAGCTGAAGAAATTACACCTACTGTATCTTGAACGGTGTAATAAAACATATCATTACCTCGATAGCCTGAATCAGGTGTGTATACAAAAGAGTTGTCGGCTCCCGAAACAACCACCCCATGATTAGCCTGGCTATAAGAAATAATACTCAACAAATCACCATCAATATCAAAATCGTTATCCAAAAGCGTGGTAATAGTTAATGCCACATCGCGTGGTGTCTCAAATGAATCATCACGAACAAAAGGCGCATCATTAATAGGCAAAATATTCAATGTTACTGTCGCAATGTTCGAATCTACGAAACCATCATTGACTTTAAACTTGAAACTATCCGCACCATTGACATCCTCGTCAGGAATGTATGAAAACTGGCCGGTCGATAAATCCGTTAGTGCTAGTAAACCCTTACTTGGCATTTGCGTAATGGTAAAGGTCAAACCATCGCCATCATAATCACTTGCTATTAGTTGACTGCTTAGACGTTGGTCTTCGTTGACTGATAAAGTGGCATTGCTTGAAATAGGTATAGTATTGCCTGCCGAGGGCATTCCTTGCTGTGAAAGTACAATATTAAGAGTCACGGTTGCGATATTAGATTCATCAATCCCATCATCGACTAAAAAGTCAAAACTATCAGCACCCGTCATTCCGCTTCGGGGTGTATAGCGATAGGTACCCAAGCCATGATCAATTATCGCCAAATCACCTTTTAGTGGATATCGATAAACTTTGTAAGCTAATGCATCACTCTCACTGTCAGTCGCTTTGAATGAGGCCTCGACAAAACTTCCTTCAAGTACTCCAACAATATCGGCATACGCAACGGGTGCGATATTATCCGAACTTGAGATTCGGCTATTTATCTGTTTCTCGACAGTTGTTTCTTGAACATCGATGTTCGAATCGTCTTCTAAATTGGCACAAGCTGTGAGAAATAAAAGATTAGCAAGAAGTCCAATTTTGCATAACGCTTGAATAGATTTCGCATTCATATGAATTCACCACTCATGGTTTTTTCTCATTAGGTGGTGTATCGCCTGCGAGAAACAGACTGATCGCTTCAGGCTCACACATTGTATGCGAGCCGGTTCACAATCGACAAAATAAGACTTGACTCGGTTTTTAACCATTATGATGATAACTTCCCTCATTCGTCTAAAGCTTATAAAAACTAATAGTGCATTAGCACTAAAAATGCCAAGTGATTTTATCGTATAAAAACATAAAATTACATTAAGAATTAGTCAAATTATCTTTTATTTTCTGTCGTTAACGGGAGACAATAATGGGTGTTTTTTGTACACACTTCTAAGCAGTTAATTTTACTGTTATTTTTTTAGTGTTTTTTTGCAGATTTGATCAAACTTCAGCCAAGTCGCGCAAAACCATACACATTTTTCAAATCTTACTCTACAGACCTTCCTAACATGACTTTCAAACGCCTCCATTGAAATCTTAAGTTAAATTTTCTGGGATTATCTGGTGGAAAACCTATATTCCATAAGAGTAGAAAGACCTTAACCACCGCTAGTTGATTTGTTAGCAATGTGCGCCAAATTAATTCAAGATTATTTACGGTAAGAAATTTCGCTTTTAAGTCTATATCCTCAAAAAACCATTTAGTAATTACTTTATGGGCAATATACAAACTTATTGAATTTTGTTTAATCGGATAATTTCTCCATTTGTACAATTCTTGTTCGACCCCTAAAACAAGACCGTTGCGACTTAGAAACGAAAGTAAGATAAACATCGGTTGCGCACATAAGCTGTTAGATAATCTGTGTGCAATCCACTGCCAATCGATTTCTTGCTTATATTTCGAGCATAATAAGATAACATCCAGAATAGCCATGCGACCACTTATGCAATTACTCGATTCAGACCAGTGTATAACCGTATAAATTAATTGAAGTTCCACCCTAAATCGGTAAACATCAACCCCTATTATCTGGCTCAAACAGCGATTATCATCAGCCATAAGAAAAATGGGTTCATTTGAAAACTTGGATTGAGGGGAAAACAAATGATGATGAATTTCTATCCAACAATCTTTTTTCGCATGATAATAGGGCATATCATGATGTAGGTTTTTATAAAACTCATCTGAATATAAGGATTTCTGTATAAATCCATTATCTTTGAGATAATTATCAACAAGTATGAAATCTCGTTCCTTAAATAACAGATCGATATCACCCATGACGCGTAAATGTGGTTCGGGGTATAGCTCTGTACTTGTCGATATGCCCTTCAATAATGTCATGGTAATCTGCTGTTTTTGGCAGTAACTTGCTAACGAAACCACTACACCAAGATTCTGTTGCGTGGTAAATTTCGCATAAATTGCTGCACTGGCCAGTTTATCCATTGACTCATTAAGTTTTTCTTGTGTATGCCTATTCGCCAGGAAATAGAGCAATGGACCGAGTTGCATATTAAGCAAAGCATCAATTTCCTTAGCTGAAAATTCGCTCAACTGAAAATCCACTTCAAGATCACGAATGGCAATAAATATGGCTTTAATTTTTTGAAATAACACCGGTTTCAATCCCAAACAAAATAAATCCCTATGGTCTCTTGTTTGTGTTGGCTATAATCAATTTTTATAAACAACACATTATTAGCATTAATATAGGGCTAAACCGATGTACATACAAAATCCAAATATAGACACCCAAGAAGTGGAGGGTGAATTTCTTGTTTTAGATCGCAAAAAAGACAAAATTCATCAACTAAATCAAACGGCTAGCGCTATTTGGCTAATGTGTGACGGTAACACCAGCAAGCAAGATATGATGCGTCGCTATGGTGAAATGTTTGAAATTTCCAGTGATCTGGCTCAAAACGATGTGAATGATTTAATCGCACAATTTATTGAGCTTGGAATTATCGTTGAAAAGTGCTAACTCCCGTTAAACTCAATTTTTCGGCTTATAAGCATGAGCACAAACAGTCTTTGTTATATGGTCGACCAAGCCAGTGTGACTATTTTACCTTTATTGATTTTCCAGCTAGAGTATGGGGATCAAAACTGTCACCTATTGGAGACAAGTTATTTTCTATTTAAGTAAAAAATTTCTAAAAAATACGACAGATTTAGAAATATAGACCGAGAAAATATGAAAACACGTATTTGAAGTAATTATGTGGCGCAAATTTGCCACCTTAAATACAAACGCTGGACCGAAGAACCGCATTTTAAGCGCTTCCATACTTTTCAGTCGCTTTTGGTCTATAGTAAGACATTAAAATTTGAGCGAGGACACTTAGCCACATGGCTGAGTTAAATTTATTAATATTCGGTATCCCTATTCGTATTCGTTCGCAAACGTTTGACGCGCTGGAACCTATTGAACAGGTGTTTGCACCGTTTGTACAAATGGAACTACCCTCCCCACCTCAGTTTGACTATCAAGCAGAACTAGTAGCCGGTAATGAAAAACGTTACTCCCTAGATCGTGGTGTAGATCCCATCTGCCATGCAGTGGATTTAGGTGCATATCTCTATTATTTTGATAAAGATTTTACTATACAGGCGCAGTTACTATTGCCCAGACTTTATTTTTTACATAGTGCGGCCCTCGAATTCGACGACAAAATTTTCTTAATGACAGCAGCATCTGGTTCGGGAAAATCGACATTGACCTGGGCATTGTTACACCACGGCTGCCGTTTTTTAAGTGATGAACTATCGCCCATTAATGTAGACAGCAATGAAGTTCTGTTGTATCCGCGCGCGCTAGGTCTTAAACAGCAAGCACCTACGCCTTATGGACTCCCCGACAACCAGCTATCGACCAGTCGCGGGTTTTATCTACCAATCGATGCTTCGACTATTTATGATGGCTCTACCAGAAATCGATTACGTGCCATTTTCCATGTGCAGTATGACCCAAACCATTTAACTCCAAGTATTCAATCTATGAGTAAAGCCATGGCGAGTACACTTTTATACACAAATACACTTAATCCTCTATCGCATAATAATGCAGGATTACAAGCTGCCGTTTCTATCTGCAAAGATGTTGAGAGCTTTAAGTTATTATCTGCAGATTTAACACAAACCTGCGAATTGCTTAAATCAACGATAAACCAACTGTAAACCATCAAGTTATTAGGATTCAGTCATGAATTACATCAATCCGAACTAGACAAAGCGATCAAATACACGAATAATTCACTTCGAATTTTCTTTGTTTCCCAATAAATCTTAGAATCGATCTTTTATGTTAAGCACAATTGAAATCATATGCTGGATTAGTTTTTTCGGTGCAATCTATAGTTATTTTCTTTACCCGATTGTCTTGCTAGGCTTACCTAAGCGCCAAGTCCGTGAAACCGAGGATATGTTGCAATCCACAAGTCAACCGTTTATTACATTTATCATCACGGCTTTTAATGAAGAACAAAACATAAAAGAAAAAATTGAGAATACCTTAGAAATCAATTTTCCAGAGACACAGCGAGAAATTCTCGTTGCTTCTGATGGCTCTACAGATGCGACCAACGATATCGTGCGTGCTTTCGCCAACAATAATGTCAAATTAATCGAAGTCCAAGAACGTAAGGGTAAAGAAAATGCACAGCTCGCGGCGATTCAGCAGGCAAAGGGCGAGCTGTTGGTTTTTTCTGATGTTGCTACCCGCATCCCCCAGGACGCCTTAGATCATATCGTCAAGGCATTTAATGACCCACAAATCGGCGCAATTTCCAGTGAAGATCGGTTTTTAACGCAGGATGGAAAAGTTGCGGGTGAAGGAGCTTATGTTAAATATGAAATGTGGTTACGTCGACTGGAAGGTAAAGTCAATAGCTTGGTAGGATTGAGTGGCTCATTTTTCGCCTGCAGAAAAGAAATTTGCAAGCGATGGGATATTAATGTCCCGAGTGATTTCAATACTGCTCTTAATAGCGTTGAATGTGGATTTGTTGCCGTCTCTGATGCGAATGTTCTTGGATTTTATCCCAACCTCAAAGACGAGAAAAAAGAATATGCGAGAAAAATTCGCACAGTCATTCGAGGAATGGCCGCAATAGCAAGCAAACCCAAAGTGCTCAATCCTTTTCAAATGGGCATTTTTTCTTTTCAGGTCTGGAGCCACAAAATCATGCGCTGGTTGGTACCTTGGTTTCTACTGGTTTTATTGGTCAGTAACGTGGTTTGTCTTGATGCACATTGGATATATTTAGTCCTACTATTAGCTCAATTGAGTTTTTATAGTCTCGCTTTTTTTGGCTGGACTAGTGCTAGCTTGCGAAACATTTTCTTGTTTAAAATCCCATTTTTCTTTATGCAAGTCAATATCGCAATCTGGCAAGCGAGTTTGATGTTCATCGCAGGTAAACGTATTACTAAATGGGAACCGTCTAAAAGATAGTTTAGATTGGAAAAAGTGAAAATGCGTTGGCAACAATTACCTCCTGTTGGAAATAAAGTTCTCTTAAGCTCATCGAGTTCTGACTTAAGCAAGATTAGAAGGCTTTTCTCACCAAAAGAAATTCGGTTTTATCAGTCAGGTACTGCTGCACTTGCGAGTGCAATGATGATAGCCAAACAGTACGCAGACAAACTTCAACCTGAAGTATTAATCCCCGCATATGCCTGTCCGGATTTGGTAAGTGCTGCAAATTATGCCGGCTTAACACCGGTATTGCATGACTTCGAAAAAAATACACCATGGTACGACATAAACTCCATTGAAAACAAAATTAACAATAAAACTGTTGCGATTGTCGCGGTGAATTTCTTAGGCATTAACGAGCGTCTTCCAGAACTATCTCAATTGGCTAGAAAGCACAATATAACATTAATTGAAGATAGCGCTCAGGCTTTCCCCACGACTCACATCTCATCGGCTTGGATAGGTGATCTCGCGATTACTAGTTTTGGACGAGGCAAGCCTATCAGTATGCTCGGCGGTGGCCTACTAATCGTTAGCAATGAAAAATATCATTCGTTTGTATCTGAGCAAACTTTTAGTTATGGGAATGAGTCACAACTATTGTCTAAAATAAAAACTCGGATTTTTAACCAAATATTAAATCCCGTTTTGTATAATCTAATAGCAAGTCTGCCTTTCCTTGATATTGGCGAAACACAATACAAAGAATTAGAAACTATCGAAAACATGTCCCTATTCATCAGAGAACATCTTTTTGAAAACATCAGTGCTTACCAAAAGCGAGACCAGACAATCGTTCGGGACATTTATCAGTTTGCATTTTCTCAACTCGATCAAAAGGGAATCATTGACTTACCTGTAAAATGCCAACAGCCGAACAACCTTTATTTACGCTATCCTATTCTGGTTACGGACCCAAATGACAGAAAGGATCTGTTTCAGGAACTCGACAGAAAGGGATTGGGTTGCTCTTTAATGTACAAGAAAAGCTTACCGTTGATTAGTGGAGTAGAACAACAGTTTTCGGAACAGCAAAATAACCCCGTCGCAGACTGTTTCGCGAATCAACTGATCACTCTGCCAATTCACCCCAGTGTCACTACAGAAAATGCCAAAACCATAGTTTCTATTATTCAAAAATATATAAAAAAAGCATGACCTGAAAAACAAACACTTTAAAGCATTAGCTAAATTCGAATTTTATCAAGCGACCAACTGAATATAAATTTGTTTATATCGTTTCACATTCTGATTGATTGAATAATTTGCATCAAGTTGTTCACGAGCTTGAGTAGTGATTTGCAAAAGTGCTTGCCGATTCTCAGCTAGTTCTAACACAAGTTGCGCAAATTCAGCAGGTGAATCAACATTTGGAAAAAAACCACAGGCTTTATTGCATAAAACACTAGCGATACTGTCAATTGGACGAGAGCCTACTGCCACTCCCAAACTCATGGATTCCAACAAGGTCATAGGTAAACCTTCATGATCTGATGTAAACAACAACAAGTCCATATGCTGTAAATAAGGAGCGGTGTTTTCGACAAATCCGGTAAAATGAACGTGATCCCCTAAATGATGTGTTTTTACTTTAGTTTCAATTTCCGACTTTAATGGCCCATCACCGATCATAAAAAAATGAATGCTATTTTTTACTGATGATTGACTATCTGCAACCAAGCGCGCAATTTCGACGAAATAGTCCGGTCGCTTGACTGGCACAAATCGTCCTACAAAAGCGACATTGAGCCGTGCATCTGGGTAGGAATAGTCGATACTCTGCCTGGCTTGATCGTAAATAAATTTCTGATCCACACTATTGGCAATAGTCTCTATTTTTGATTTCGGCAGATGATTCGACAACATCTGTCCAAGGTCAAAGGAAACCGCAATGATTTTCTGCTGGAAAAAGATTGCCGAGACTCTATCAAGCGAATCAAAAATAAAACGTTTTAAGCTAAATGGTGCCTGACTGAACTCTGAAGCACCATGAACAGTGCGAATACTTTTACAACCACGCAATCTCGCAATCAATCCACCGATGACGTTTTCCTTAATGCGATGCGTGTGGACAACATCTGGTTTAAATGTTTTAACGATTTGATTAAATTTTTTCATAATCGTTAA
>JAOUJM010000383.1 GCA_029883265.1 Gammaproteobacteria bacterium | reverse complement strand
CGAGGAATCAAAGAAAACACAAATGGGCTAATCCACCAATTCCTTTCTTAGGGGAGCAGCTTTGCAAACGTGATACAAAAAGAATTCACAGCACTTGTAATTACACTTAACAATCGACCACAAAGAACGCGAGAAAATTTGTCACCGAATGAAATATCAAAAAACTGATTTGTACCACTTTTAACATGAATGGATTGCACTTAAGACTTGAATTCGTGATTAAAACATGCCGCTTTGCAATTGTTCTTCGTAATTTAACGTGTGAATGTTTTATGCAAAACACCATCGTATAGCCATGTTTGCAGCCAAGTGGCGATAAGCGAGCTTACGTTCAGCTCGGGAAATTCATGAGCCAAACTTTCGCAAGTTTTGCCAAAAGTGTAACCTTGACAAATTTGCTGTAGGGCTACATGTTCTTGTTGAGTCATGGAACGAAAATGAGGTTGTAGATCTTTGCGCCAGAATAACCAAATAACCGGGCTATTGATTTGTGCCAGAGGTGGTGCCTCGTCATTACTCAAACTCTGCCAGATCTCAGGTGTGTTCCAAGAAAATTCCTGAAAGCTTGTTGTGGGATGTAATTCGAATTTTAGGTTTTCCCACGCTTCGGGACTGAGTGTTGCAACATCTTCAAGTCCCAGCGATTCCGCATCTGCTGCATCAAAAGTATTTCGCAATCGCTGATCCATCGCGGCCAGTTCGGCCACCTCCAGATCCTTTTCAAAGTAGTCCGCGAGAAATTCTGGGAATTTTACGCCATAGTCGCGCACGCTGCGTGCAGAAGGGGGGTGACTTTCGATAAATGCAAGTGCCGCAGATTCGAAATTTTCACCGCCGATATACGGGACCACACGTTCATAAGTGTCCATCAATACGTCGAGCAAACGCAGTCGGTACGCATTGTGGTAAATGTCTAAGCGACGAGTGGCACTAACAGAGTTAGTGCCATCTACCTGTTCGATGACACGCTCGCTTTTGCCAAGAAGAAAGTCCTGGAAGTCGTTCTGCAGCTGGTTTAACGAGTTACTCATTAGGCTACTTCTCTGGAAAAAACCGATCCGGCAATACGTCGTGCTTCATCGAGTTCGGCTAGCACTTCTGGCAGGGGCGGAATATTATCATCGCGTTCGATCATGGTATCCACAGCACCGATGTGTTCACATGCTGCGTGGTACAATTCCCATACAGGATCGACCACTGGGTGATCGTGAGTATCAACAATATGATCACCATTGTTGGTGTGCCCCGCCAAGTGAATTTGCTGTACCCGTTCGGGCGGAATCGCATGTAAATAGGTGAGCGGATCAAAGCCATGATTGAAGCTACTGACGTAAATATTATTGATGTCCAACAATAAATAACAATCGGCCTGCTCACAAACAGCGCGAAGAAACTCCCATTCGGTGATGGTGGAATCAGAAAAGCTGACATAGCTGGAAACATTTTCAATGAGAATGTGTCGTTCCAAAGTGTCCTGCACCTGACGAATTTGACCCACGACATGCTCAAGCGCTTTATCGTGATAGGGCAGTGGCAACAAATCGTGGGTGTTGATCCCTTGCACTCCCGTCCAACACAAATGGTCGGAAACACGTATTGGGTTTACACGTCGAATGAGTTTTTTTAAATCCATGAGATACTGTTGATCGAGTCCATCGGTCGAACCCAAAGACATGGAAACACCGTGCATGGCGATGGGATATCGTTCCTTGATTTGCTCAAGCACGGCGAGCGGTTTGCCACCGCGAACCATGAAGTTTTCAGAAATGATTTCCAGCCAATCAACAGGTTGTGGCGCGCCAAGAAAATCGGAATAGTGGTCAACCCGTAAACCTAAACCAAACCGCGGATTCGTTGAAGATAATTTGCTACTCATAGTTAACCTATAAATAAATGCTGCTCAACTACACGCGTATGCTGTTGGTGAAATTGAGCAGCATTGAGGACAATTTTAGGTCTTGATGTCGGAAATGATGCCGCCTTTTTTGAGGCATTTTTTAGCGGTAACCGACTTGAAACCCTTACCTTCGCAGGAATTCTTGGCTTTGCAGGAGCTAAGAAGTGTTTTGCAGTCTGATTTGCCTTTACAGGAATTCAGCCCATAACAATGCACTTTATCACCTGCAGCAATTGCCGGACCCTTAGCACCCTGAGGGGTTTCAGCAGCAAATGCGAGAGATGAAACTACGAGTGATGCCGCTGCAGCAGCGATGGAAATAGTCGATTTCTTAGAACTCATTAAGAGGCTCCTTCGTAAAAATATTTACCGTTAAATTTGTATCTACCAGCCTTTGTCGCCTGAAACCGCAAAACGTTACAATTCAAAAAAATTGAGTGAATTATTCGGTCTTCATAGGTAGCTGACGTAAGTGCCATAGTGTGAGGATAAGTAAGATTTATCACGAGAGTATCACACAAAGTATTCTGCCTAGCGGATGTTGATTAAGAAGCATCTTGGTCTGACGCTTAAGATTTGTTTTTATGTTGAATAACTTCCAGTTCTAGGATTTGATAGAAGCCGGAGAATAGTGTTTTTTTTGATTTCAATTGCACGGTTTTGCCCATGGGCAGGGCTTGTTCATTGAGTATGGTTACAAGGTCTTGTCGCCAAAAATTATCTAAAAAAGGTTCCAGCCATGTGATTGACCACCTGATGGGTGCAAAACGATGTAAAAAATGGTTTGATGCCAAGTTGCCGTATTCTGTACATATCAATGTACCACCGGGTTGCAGTACACGTAGAGTTTCAGCGAGCACACGTAGTCTTGCATCGTCGGGTAACTCATGCAGTAAGAAAAAAACTAAAATGCTGGAAAATGAATTATCTTTATAAGCCAGATGTTCTGCATTCATGCGTGTCATGTGCAATTGGTCTTTGTTATCTATTTTAGAAGATAATTTTTCTAATTGGCGATGTGAGACATCACAAACAAACAAAGAACTTGGCTTAAGTTTTTGCAAAAGTGAGGGTGTGAGTGAACCATAAACACAAGTTAATTGCAGAGTTTTTGCCGTTGATGAATGTTCAAATAGTTTCAAGGTTTCCTGTTTGAGCTGTCGGTACTGAGTGAAAAGAATAAGGTTAATCACCCATTCATGATCAAAAAACCAGATCGCAGGTCGCCATAAATAGGCCCACCAATAATGGCGAGCTAGATAGTCTGGAATGCCGTCTTGAAAATGTCGATGGATTTTAAAAAGCTGCAGCATAAAAAAACTTGTGTCCTGATTAAAGTGCTTGAATCATTTTATTTTCTTATAAGGGGTGCATGGCGGCTGTAAATAACTCATGATGATGTCGAATGTAGTTACTAAAATATCTAAACGTTGTGTAATTATCTATGGATTGGCTGACCATAGTCCATACGTC
>JAOUJM010000125.1 GCA_029883265.1 Gammaproteobacteria bacterium | reverse complement strand
GCCAATGTTTGGTTTGCCCGGTGCCTCGGAATCGTTATGACAACCTGTGCAGCCATCAATGATGCCTTGATGCGTAAAGTTTGCTGGCGTCCAGGCACGAGTACTATGACAATAATAACAATCTAGGCTCGTTTGCACATGACCAGTCAAGGGCTTGCCGGGTGCATCCACTGTGTTGTGACAAGATTGGCAATTATCAACAATACCATCATGACTGAAACGTGCCGGCGTCCATGCGACTGTACTATGACAGCGCACACAATCCAAAGTGGTTTGCACATGACCAGTAAGAGGTTTGCCTTCTACTTCTACATTGTTATGACAGGATGTGCAGTCATCAATAATACCCACGTGACTAAAATTTGCCGGTGTCCATTTCACCGTGTTATGGCAGGCATCACAATCCAAGGTCGTTTTCACATGACCTTGTAATGGCTGGCCTTTCGCATTGGAGCCATTATGACAGGAACGACAATTGTCAGAAGCATTGACATGATTAAAATTCGCGGGAGTCCATGCTAAATAATTATGGCAAACATCACATTGTACTTGAGTCACAATATGCTGCTGCCCCTTACCAGGCGCAGTACGATTGTCATGACAAACATCACAAGCAGTGACTAGCAGATTATGCTTAACTGCAACAGGTGTCCACGAATTAGGGAAATGACATGCATCACAGTTTTCACTGCTACGTACATGATTTGTATGTTTATCATCACGATGACAATCATTACACTGCCCGTTTAAATTTGTATGATTAACGTTTGCAGGTATCCATGCACGAGTGCTATGACAATCATCACAGGCACTAATGCCAACATTAATATGATCTCGATCCGTCCCCCGTGCTTGTATCCCATTATGACAGCGCACACATTGGCCCACCTGTACATCATCATGACTAAAACGTGCGGGCGTCCAGGCAAAGGTATTGTGACATTCACTGCACTCGGCTTGGGTCACGATATGGCGATCATTTTTACCAGTAGCCGCAATGTTATTGTGACAGGAACGGCAACTTCCGCGCACCGCATTATGATCTATACGTGCCGGTGTCCATGCAAGCGTACCATGACACGCCTGACAATCATTATCGACGCGAATATGATTGCGCGGCTTTCCGTTTTTCTGGCCACTGCCATGACATTTAACACAACGCCCCTTCATTGACGCATGATCAACCACCACGGTTTGCCAACTGATAACCGTATGACAGTTATCACACACTTGGTTACTACTCACATGGCCACGACTTTTGCCCGGCGCACGTACATTGTTATGACATGAGCGGCAGCGTTTTGGCGTGCCTTTAAAATTACCATTAACATGACAGGCTTCACATTGCACAGCGCGATGCTGTCCACTCAAAGGATAACCTGTAGTGAAATGATCAAAGCGAAAATTTTGCGCCTGTGTTAATTGACTCACACTCAACAAAAACAACAATATCCATAGTCGTTCCATATCCGTATCCTTACTCAAATAGTTCTGGCGCCACCGACTCACGTCCAAGATTCAATTCGTCAAAACCTTTTTCGTTATGGCAACGCTGGCATAAACGTCCAAATTGTCCATCATGCGTATCATCACCGCGGTGACAATGAAAGCATTGACCGCTCAAATCAATTTCGTTGATTGCTTTTGTTTTATGGCATAAATCACAAGCGATGTTTTTATGTTTGCCACGCAAACTGAAATCTGTTTGCTGATTATGATTAAAACGCCACGCCTTCCAGTCCTGCACGTTATGGCAGCGCTCACAACTTAGGGTTAAGGTTTTTTTATGTGCATCATCTTTTTCATGACAGGTACGACACACTGTTTTTACCGAACTATATTGTTTATTGGTATGACACTCTTCGCAGGTCAATCCTTCGTGCGCGCCCACCAAGGGGAACTTAGTCAAGCCGTGATCAAACGCAACCTCACTTGACCACGACTTGGTATCATGACACTCATCGCATTGACTGCCATGACGGCTCTTATGAATATCTTTGTGCTGATGACAGGCGACACACTCGACACTGGCCGGGTTATTATATAAATGTCCGACATGGCAACGATTACAAATAACTTTTTCATGTTTACCTGTTAATTTAAAATCGGTTTTTTCATGATCGAATTTATAATCACTCCACTTTTTCTCGCCGTGACAGTCATGACATTTTTTACCGTACTGAGCTTTGTGTACATCGGTGTTTTGATGGCATTCAATACAATGCCCTTTATGTTTTTCCTTATAGGGGTTTTTTTTATGACATTGACTGCAAAACAAGTTTTTATGAACATAACGCAATTTAAAATCGGTTTGTTTGTCGTGATCGAACTTGGTGTTCTCCCAGCCACTGACCTGATGGCATTTTTCACATTTGTCACCAAACACTCCTTCATGCTTATCATCTAGTGGATGACAGGCATAACAGGATTTCGGCGTCGCTCGATACAGATTTTGAGGATGGCAATCCTGACAACCAACACCGGCGTGTTTGCCTTCTAATTTGAATTTTGTTTGCTTATGATCAAACACCACTTTGCGCCACTGGTTTTCCGAATGACAGGTATGGCACACCCGACCTAAGCGTTTCTCGTGCACATCCTGTTTTTGATGACAATCAAAACATTCATGTTTAGCCTTGCGATAGGGCTGATTTTTTTTATGACATTGAGCACAAGGCGCTTGCCGATGCTGTCCACGCAACTGAAAGTCGGTGTACTGATGATCAAAGGTATGCTCGTCGAATAACACCAATTGTGACTCCCGCCCTTTGTGCTCCTGATGACAATCCTGACATTGTTTGCCCTTCATGATGGGCCAACGTCCGTGCAAACCGGTATTGTCCGCCAAGTCTTTTTTTATATTTTCATGATCATGACAGGCAACACACAAATCGTCTTGACCGGTTTTTTTAAATCGTTTATGACATTGGTTGCAGTCTTTTTCATATTTCTGATGTGCTTGATGCAATGGCCCTGGCATTAAGGCTTTTTCAAATTGATCAAATAAATCTGCGCTCAGCGGCGAACTCACCATAAGCAACACTATCCATAAAATAAATCCATGTCGGTGAATTCTCATACAACACATTTAATACATATGCACCGCAACGACATGCACCACGCCGCTCACAAACAATAAAATCAGCAACGGCACGTGCGCATGGCGCCAAAAATAAAAAATTCGTTCATAGACAGAAAACTGCAACAACTTGCGCAAATAAAACAAGTACTGCGTTAAATCTCGTTTGAGCACACGTTTCTGATGACGGTACAAACGCCGATTGAACTGATCGGAGCGGCGTAATTGTTGGCCAAGTTGCGCCCGCACCTGACGCCATAACCACCATGCCTGAATACGAAAAAACACCAGGGCTTGAAGAGCGCTCCAAAACCCTCGGCAGGCCTGCAAACGGGTTTGCTCAAAACCCTGGGGAAGATAATTCAATAAGGTTTGGTGTTTTTGACTTTCAAACAATTCGCGTAACGTTTGAAAGTCGGCCTTGGTGTGATTAATGGCGAAATGAATGCGTGTATAAAAATAACGACCGACCACACCACTGAGAAAAACCAGGCTCATGGAAACGAGTGCGACACCACCATTAATCGAACCAATAAAGAAAGCGGAATGGACCAGAACCAATAATGGCCCCAGAATACCGAACACAATATGCGTCCGCAAAGCCTTGGCTAACCAGCCAGACCTGCGTAAACGCCCTTGGTGCTTGATAATGCCGTAGCTAAAAGCAAACAACATCATGATGCCACCGGTCATACCTAAGTAATAACCAAAACCCTCTTCTGGGACATAATAACGCTCATCCCAAAACTGGCGCCCCGTGAGGAAAATGCCCACATACAAGCCTAATAAGGCGAGAGAGGTCCATATATCGCGATAACGTCCGAGCGATGCAAGGTTTTGTCGCGAGGTTTTGTTCAGTTTTTGCTGTTGGGCAGAAGAGACAGCTTGCTCATTTGCAAGCGGGTTTACTACTATGTCTGTCATTTGATTATCCGTTTATATTCCATATTGTTGTGACTATAAATTATTATGTTTATTATTTTTCAATAAGTTATATTTTTCCTTGATCGAGATAAGCTTTATTTTACCGTTTTTGCCTAAAAAGGCATTAGGGTTGCAAATGCTTAAATCCCATACAGCTTATCACGCATTAACATGATACCATTATTGGGATTTTATTCCCAAACTTTAAATTGCAATAACAAGGCCTAACTCAACACTAACGAATAACTGATTGATTTTTATGGATATTACAATAAGCGGGTGGTGGTATTTTGCTTTATTTGTCGTTTTTTTAGCATGGGCCCGATACCGAACAAAACGTTTAAAAAAAGTAAAAATACCTTTTCAAGCCAATAGTCTGGTTTTAAGTTCGTTTAACTTGCCAAATATTCACCCAGTTATTAATGACACACAATGCATCGGCTGTGGCTCCTGCGCACGCGCCTGTCCTGAGCAAAATGTGATAGCCATTATTCATGATAAAGCTCGTTTAATTAATGCGAGTCAATGCTTGGGTCATGGTGCATGTGTCAATGCCTGCCCTATGGGTGCTATTCATTTAGCATTTGATCGATCCACTCGGGGAAATCAACTACCTCAGCTCAACCCTCAATTTGAATCAGAAATTCCAGGCTTGTTTATCGTGGGGGAACTCGCCGGCATGGGACTCATACGCAATGCCATGGAACAGGCCAAACAAGCCATTAACAATATACGTATGCGCAATTACGAACGACTCGAGCATCATTATGATGTGCTAATTATCGGCGCTGGCCCCGCCGGTCTTGCCGCAAGTATTTGCGCTGATCACTTTAGTTTAAGTTACATCACACTCGAACAAGCCCCTCCAGGCGAAGCCGTCGCCCATTTTCCACGACAACACTTGTCCAGTGCCCACAGTGTCAGCCTACCTAAAATTGGGAAAATTCAATTTGGCGATTTAAGCAAATCCACCTTGGTGAATTTATGGCGCAAACTGGAACGCGAAACCAAGGTTCGCATTCGTTATCGTGAAACCGTGGAAAAAATCATACCGCAGAATAAAGGGTTTGTAATTAAAACCAATTTATCCAGTTATCG
The DNA here is from genome assembly GCA_029883265.1 of Gammaproteobacteria bacterium. Classification (GTDB taxonomy): domain Bacteria; phylum Pseudomonadota; class Gammaproteobacteria; order S012-40; family S012-40; genus JAOUJM01. The sequence continues at coordinate 8,127 of JAOUJM010000125.1, read as the reverse complement.
CTGCATGAACGTTCTTCTCGCTGCCGGTCGCGGGGGTAGCCCACGCAAGCTCAATATTCCCGGTGAACACTTAACAAAAGTTGTTTACCAACTGGATAAACCACGTCAGTATGCCAATCAACACGTAGCGGTTGTCGGCGCTACAAATGAGGCCGTGGAAACCGCACTAAAAATCGCACAATTAAACATAAGCAATGTCAGCTTGATCTATTCCGCCGAAACTCTTAGCAAAGTCAGCAAATTCTTAATAACACAACTTATACAAGCCGAACAAATTGCGCGCATCAAAATTTTCCCGAATAGCCAAGTTACAGAAATCAAATCCCAATATATTTGTCTATTGCAAAAACAACAGTTTTTCCAACTGAAAAATCAGATTGTTATTGTTTGTCTGGGTAGGACATCAAGCTCAAAATTACTACATGATCTAAAACTATGTGACATTGACAAACCCAATGTTGCCTGATCAACCCAAGCCCCATCCCCCACCAAATTTTTTCAACAGCATTGTTATAGCGGGTTTAATGTTTGGTATAAGTTGCCGTTAACCAACAAGCTAGGACTTCAATTGAAGGTTAAATTCCCAGCAAAACAGTAATTTTTTCTGTTTTCATTGTGAAGTTTAAACTCATTGGTTGAAATTTTTGAATAATGAAACATGGCCAAATTAGCACTCAATAGCAAACTAACCCGTTGGATTTGCAACTTCAGTTTGCGCCAAAAACTATTTTCGCTCATTGGGCTCTTGAGTGTCGGCTTCGTATTGGTTTTTGTTTTTAGTGCGTATGCGCTTTACCACACCACGGAAACCATTCAAAAAGTACGTGAGCAGGCGCAAATACGTATTGAAATGGCAACCCAAGTGGCGTTTTCAATTCAAAAACTCAATTTATCCCAAGCTCAACTCATTGCCACGGATGATCGTGCCAGTGCTCGCGCATACGCCGTAGAAGCGATTAAATCTGCAAGCCTGGTGGAAGAAAACCTAGCGTTACTCGCGCAGAACATTGGCAGTGATGATCCACTGCTAACTCAGTTACAAGAGAATTTATTTGCGATTAAAGATTCCCGCATGCAACTAATTCGTTTAGCACGTGCCAATGAGGATGAAGCTGCGCTTGCACTCGCTAGCGAAATCGAACAAAACTTATTGCAAATTGAAGTTCTATCCAATGGTTTAATCAATGCGCAACGCATTTGGGTCGATGATTTAATCGCTGAACAAACCCGCATGGAATTCACACAAGTTTTCTTTTTCGGCATCATCAGCGCAGCAATAATTGTGATTGTCATATTATTCGCCGTTTTAATTATTAATTTGTCCATCAGGCAAATGCACAGCCTGGAAGATTCCATGAATTTACTCGCTAGAGGCGATTTAACACTTAAACTAGAACATGGCGGTGACGATGAAATTGGACAAATGCTCAATGCCATGAAATCAACCGTTGAACGCCTGAATTTGCTGGTGGGCAATATTAGCACGAGCGCCACGCTACTGGGCAACCAAGCCGGTCGTCTTGAAGAGACCTCAATAATTATTCAAGACTCATCCACTAATTTGCATCAGCAAGTAACCCAGGCTAATGAATTTGCCAATAATATGAAACACGCATCGGAAGAGGCGGCAGCTCAGTTAAAAGATGCAGACGACCATGCCATCGAAACCGCAAGTACCGCTAATCAAGTGGCCGCAGAAATTAATGAAACAGCCAGTAATTTTCGCCGTTTTCAAAACGATTTAACCCAAACCGTTCAAGCCACCCAGGAATTATCCTCTGCGGCAATTTCAGTCACGGAAATTACAAATACAATTATGGGCATTGCCGAACAAACCAATCTATTGGCTTTAAATGCCGCCATTGAAGCAGCGCGGGCGGGCGAACAAGGTAGAGGCTTTGCCGTGGTTGCAGACGAAGTCAGACAACTCGCCACCCGTGCTGACAGCGCGAGTAAAGAAATTTCCGAATTAATTTCGTCGATTAATCAGAAAATAGAACATACGGTTACAATTTTGGAAAAAACCACTACTGACGCGAATTCAAATATTGACCGGCTACAAAACGTCGCTGACTCCACCTCAAACAATGAGGAACGCGCCAACAATATGCGTCGGCAAATGAATCGCGCCGTGGAAGTGATTAGTGAACAACAACAGCTATTAGATAATATACTTGAAAAACTGAACACCGTGTTTCTCACCAGCGAAGCCAATAATAAGGAAGCACACGCCATTGGTGAACTGTCTACGATTTTGCAAAATGCAGCCGTGGATTTACATCAAGCCGTCAACACATTCAAACTCGATTAAATTTTTAAAAAGAAAACAGGCTTCGGGTTTTATTTTCTTCTAATAGTTTTGCAATTGCCTCATGCTGCTTAGCTTTTGCCAAACTCAACGCGGTATCGCCTGTTTTACTTTTAATATGGGTTTTTGCGTCATGTTTTAATAAGGCATGCACCACATCGAAAAAACCATTTGATGCCGCCATCATAATCGGTGTCACCCGCATATTATTTTCACTATCAACATTCACTTGGGTGAGTAAAAACTCAGTCAAGGAAAGATATCCATTCGCCGCTGCAAGATGCAATAAAGTATTTTCATTTTCACCACGTTGCTGTAGATTTATACGCGCAGCAGCCAGTTTTTTCACCACTGACTCATGCCCATAATTGATCGCCACCATAACCGGTGTTAAACCTTTTGCATCCGCTTGATCCATATTCAATCGAGCGCTTTTTAATTCTGAGATCAACTCTGCTCGACCATGACGAGCCGCCAACCATACCAGGTTTTGCTGATCCTGATTTTCCCAGTAAACACTCGCGCCTTGTTGCATAAGCTGCCGTGCGAGCTCACTATAACCATTAATAATTGCCAACGACAGCGCCGAATCCATGGTCTTGTTCTGTAAAAATGTTAGTTTGGGTTTGTAGCGCAACAAAAGTGTTGCTACCACTTCCTGGCGGGAAACAATCGCCAACATTAACGCGGACCGATTTAAATTATCAAGCAAATCAATATTGGCGCCGGCCTTCAACAAATTTTGCACCACGTCACTGTGACCATTCTCCGCAGCCAGCATTAACGCACTTTGGCCTCGCTTATTTTGCGAATCAATATTAATTTTTTGTTGCGATAACAGAGAAACAATCTCCTCATAGCCTCTCCATGCAGCCAACATCAACGGCGTCATACCTTCATCATCACTACCAGAAATTTGTGCTGGCTCTTTTCCCAAAATCTGCTTGACCAAACTGACTCGTCCTTCCCAACTAGCGCGCATGATCTGATTCCATTGCGGGTACAAACTGCTGCGACGCTCGAGCTCAACCGAACTTTTCATTTGCTTTAAGGCATTACTCGTTGCTTTACGTTTAGACGCTAACATTCGTGTTGCACCGGCTTTTAGTAATAACGATTCTATGTCTTTATTTTTACTTAAATCAATCGCAGCGAAGCCTTGGCGATTGCGTTGATTAACATCCGCGCCGGCATCAATCAAAAGACGACAAATTCCTGCTGCACCACGTTCCGCTGCAAGCATTAATGCTGTAGAAGACATGGCATTCTCTTTGTTTATATCTACATTTTGTTTAATTAATTGATTAACAATTTGTTTATTCGAATATTTGGCTGCAAACATCAATGCATTCCACGACTGCGAATTGAGCAAATTCACATCAGCACCTTCGACCAGCAATAACATTGCAACATCGTGATGTTGCTTGGCAATAGCCAACATCAATGCGGTTTCGCCATAATCATTTTGGTGATTGATTTGACTGTGCTTTTTCAATAGCAATTGCACCGTCTTTACTTGCCCCAATTGAGCAGCATGCAATAGTGCCGTCCAACCTCGCTCATCGGGCATATCCACGGTGAGCATTTGTTTCACTAAAAGGTGAACAATAAGATCTTGCTGTACACGAATCGCGTCAATCAATAATTGTGCTTGCACTTCGCGATTTGGCATTTCGTTTTTTAGCAGTCGCAATAATACTTGAAAACGTTTTTGCTGCATCAGTCGCAAATAAACCGAAATGCCATGCTCATCAGCAAGGCTTGCATTGGCACCACGCATAATTAGATAGTCAACCAATTCCATATTGTTGTTCAACGCTGCATAATAGAGAGCCGTTTGTTTGGTATTATCCTGTTGATCAAGATTAGCGCCATGTTCAAGCAACCTTCTCGCAACAATATTGTTATCCTGCATGGCGGCTTCGATTAAAGCACTGCGTTGAGCATGATCAATAAGATGAGTGTCAGCCCTAGCCTCAAGCAAAATTTCCGTAATGTCTTTAAGACCCAGGCGCGCCGCAATATGTAAGGCGCTCTCACCCAGTTTGTTTTGGTAATTCACATCCGCTTGTTTGCGCACCAATAGTTTTACGGCATCGCTAAATTGATAACGCACGGCTAACATCAACACCGAGTCAAACTGCACGTTAATGGCATGATTCAAATCACTTTCCAGTTTCAAATTATTGATTACCGCGGACAAGTCCTTATTTTTAATTGCTGCCACTAGGTTTTGCAAAATTCCAGATTGTTGTGCGCGAGATGATGCATTGCGAGGTGCTTGATCAAACGCATCGAGATCCGCTAGTTTGGCTTGCGCCGATTCTAAACCGCCTTGCGCGGCTCGTTGAAACCAATGTCGAGCCTGATGAAAATCTTTGTTAGTTCCCCAGCCATTTTCATACATCAGCCCTAGATTCATCTGCGCTTGAGTGTGATTGGCTTTTGCGGCTTTAGTCACCCAATAAAATGCCTTCTTATCATTTTTTTTCACGCCTTTGCCCTGACGGTAAAGTCTCGACACGCTGAACTGAGCTGCTATTTGCCCACCCCGTGCGGCTTTTATCAGCCAATTGAAGGCCTGGTGAAAATCCTTTTCGAGTCCGTGACCTTTGCGATACGCTTCACCCAGGCGCCATTGCGCTTCAGGTATTTTTTGTTTGGCTAATTCCCGCCACATTAAAATCGCTTTAGCATAATCGCCCGATTCATATGCTTGGGCCGCTTGCTCCAGCTTTACTTCTTTTGCGCTCACTGTCGTAAAAAACAAACAGCTAAGCGCTATTAAAAACACAGGTAAAATCTTTGGATTACGTAGAATAGGCAATGGATTCTTCATTTTACAAGGCATAACATGCAAATATATTGCTGTTAATAGCATAAGCCAGGCCAGCTAGCGAGGGACACTTAAACAGTTCAGGTACCGCTACGAATAAGCATGGAGCAGAATGACTTATTGTTGAGTGTTCTTCTCATCATTAAGCATTAAACGTAAGAGCGAAATCAATACTTCCTGCGGCATGCGACTTAACACCGGGTCCGCTTTAATTTCATCGGCATACGATTGCAAACGAGCATGCGCACCAATAGCCTGATCGACCAAATGCTCCATGCGTTTTACTTGTTGAAAATCGATTCTGGGTTTTTGCTGAGAGCCGGGAAACTCCACAATATTACTCATTATTCCCTCCGGAGCGAACGATATTATTACTTGACTTTTTTGTGTTTTTATATTTTAAACAAATCTGACTATAACATAGGCGTATGCCAGTTCCTATAGATGTAAATAAAATAAATGATTAATCCCTAGTAATTTAGTCTGGAAGTTTTTTTTGTTTATGCTAATGTATTAGTAAGGACTTGCTAATCTTGAATCTAAGAGAGCCAGGGGCAGCGTGTGGGGTGGGAAGGAGCATTAAGGGTGGAAAGTTCACGACGAGTCATCTAAAAAATTATTCAAAACCGTCGTTTTTCACCTGCTCCCTTTCCGATTAACTTATTGCACCAAGGTATTCATTTCTAGAATCGGCAACATAATCGCCAAGACGATTAATAAAACCGTTCCACCCATGACTACAATCATAATCGGCTCGAACAAACTAATAAGTGTGCCTAATAATCCTTCGACTTCGCGTTCCTGATTTTGCGCTGCGCGTTCGAGCATTTCTTCCAAGTTCCCACTGGATTCACCACTGGCGATCAAATGAATCGTCATCGGAGGAAATATTTTTTCTGCATCCAGCGCGGCAAAAATGGTTGCGCCTTCACGGACTTTTTTCGCAGCGTTATTCACGCCACGTCGCATGGGTAAATTGACCAATACCTGCCCGGCAATGCGCATAGCATCCAACACTGGAACACCGCTGACGGAAAGTATGGCTAGGGTGCTAGTAAAACGACCGGTATTCATGCCGCGGGTAAGCTTTGATACTAACGGCAGTTTTAAAAATATTTCATGCACTCTATAGCGTGGGCCTTCCAGTTTCATTAAATAAGAAAAACCCAGCACACCCAGCCCAATAAGAATAACTAAGGCGAAACCCCATGCGGCAATAAAATCGCTGATGGCAATCAAGGCAACGGTTAAAAAAGGCAGTTGACCACCAGTAGTTTCAAACATGGTCACCACTTTTGGCACAACCACGGCTAACATAATGACAATGACCGAGATCGCAACAATTGTTACGAGTATTGGATAGATCAACGCCTGGCTGAGTTTTTGTCGCATAATTTGGCGACTTTCTGTGTAATCGGCGAGTCGCTCTAATACGATATTAATATGTCCAGATTGCTCACCAGCTTCGACGGTGGAGCGATATAATTCGTCGAACACATGTGGGTAATCATTAAACGCATTGGCTAAGGTATGCCCTTCTAGTACCCTTGAACGCACACCCATAATCATGGACTTCATACGGGGCTTGTCGGTTTGCTCCGATACGGCTTTTAGTGCTTCCTCTACGGGTATGCCTGAACCAACTAGGGTTGATAGTTGACGTGTCACCAAAGTAAGATCGGCAGAACTAACGCCTTTAAATAAGGAAAACTGCTTTTGTTGACGCTGTTCTTTGAGGTGGACTTCTTCAACGGACAAGGGCGTCCAGCCTTTTTCGCGCAACATTTGACGTACTTGGCGCGCGGTATCACCTTCGATAACACCTTTGGTTTCTTTGCCTTTGTCGTTTAAGACAACATATTCGAATGCACTCATGCTTGATTAAACCTAACCTTCACGAGTCACACGCAACACTTCTTCCAACGAGGTGTCACCAGCCAACACTCGACGCATGCCGTCTTGGCGAATACTATCGGATGCTTTGCGTGCATACGCTTCCATGGCTTGTTCACTAGCACCTTCGTGAATCATATTACGAATATTGTCATCAATTTCGATGACCTCATAAATGCCGGTTCGACCACGATAACCCAGGTGCGCACAATGATCGCAACCCCTGGGCCCAAAAATCGTGACTCGCTCCTCAGACTTGACGCCAAGAATTTTCCGATCAGCATCACTAACAGGAAATGGTTGCTTGCAATCAGGGCATAGTAAACGCACAAGACGCTGCGCCACCACACCAATTAAGCTAGAGGATAATAAAAACGGTTCCACACCCATATCACGCAATCGTGTGACTGCGCCAACAGCCGTGTTGGTATGTAACGTCGACAATACCAAGTGACCGGTTAAACTCGCTTGCACGGCTATTTCAGCCGTTTCCAAATCACGAATTTCACCTACCATTACCACATCGGGATCCTGCCGCAGAATAGCGCGTAATCCGCGGGCAAATGTCATATCGACTTTGGTATTTACATTGGTTTGACCAACACCATCCATGTAATACTCGATAGGATCTTCCACGGTCATGATATTACGCTTGCGGTCGTTCAAACGGGTTAATACCGCATAGAGGCTGGTTGTTTTTCCTGAGCCTGTAGGGCCCGTCACCAATACAATCCCATGTGGTTTACTGATAATTCGAGTCATGGACTGAAAATCTGTATGAGACATACCGAGCTGCTCCAAGTCCATACGCCCGGCTTGCTTGTCAAGTAAACGCATAACCACGCGCTCACCATGACCCGATGGCATAGTCGAAACCCGTACATCAACGGCTCGACCGGCAATTTTTAAAGAAATCCGCCCATCTTGTGGGATACGCTTTTCTGCAATATCGAGTTTCGACATAACTTTAATACGCGAAACCAGCAGTGGTGTTATAGCGCGACTTTGCTCAAGAATTTCCTGCAATACACCGTCAACACGAAAACGCACGACTAGGCGGTTTTCAAAGGGTTCTATATGAATATCCGAA
>JAOUJM010000124.1 GCA_029883265.1 Gammaproteobacteria bacterium | reverse complement strand
TCAGGTCAAATACGGCAATGCGTTTGGCGCTTATGTCGACCACAAATAATTCTTGCAGTTGTTTTGAAATGACGATACCCATGGGCTTGAGCAGCATTCCTTTGCCTTCGGTGCCAATAATTTTAAATTGTTTGTTTATTGTGTCGAATAACAGCACGGCGCGTTGTTGCGTGTCACTAACATAGATACGACCTTGATGCACGGCGACGTCAAATGGTTTGGCTAAACCAATAGGCTCGAAGTTTTTGCCAGTTAGGATGCTTTGAAGTTTTTCACTTGTGGTGGGTTCAAGTACAGCGCGACTATTACGCAAACTGGCGTCATATACAAAACGAGGTTCAGCCGGCAAGGGGGGGAATTGTGGTGGTATGAATTCTTTTTGTGCAGGCCTGTGTACGCATGCGCTTGAAACAAGAATGACACAGCACGCAACAACAAAACCACGAACTACTTGGTATGGCATGTTTGACAAAGCATGTCCGAGTCGACGCGTAGAAATAAATCTTTTTCCGGGTTATGAACATTATGACAAGACGCGCATTCGACGCGACCTTCATAAATGCGTACGCCATTATCAAAACCAGCGGGTGTATGCGGTAGACGAAAATCTGGATCTGAACGCAGCAAACCGGCATAACGCATGGAAATCGGATGATCATTACGCAAATCTGTACCAATATGTTTGATGGCTATATCATGTGCGACACGCCCGTTATGGCATTTACCACAGCTCACGGTATTGTCTTCACCATTAATGCGCATATGCATGGCTTTATCTTGGGTGCTATCAAATTGGTCCGGGCGGAAAACAACCATGTCCACACCCATAGTCCCATCATGGCAGGATAGGCATAATAAGCTAATCGGGCTGGGCGTGCGGGTTTTTGAATCTAAATATTTGCTATCATAAAGTTGAAAAGTGTCGGTAGCGGGTTGATAGCGGTTCCAGCCTTCAATCGCACCTAGCGCAATTGAGTCGCTATCGGCTTGTTCGGGAGGAATGTGGCAATATACACAAGGATTGCCATAATCGGAAAATGCCACGCCCGGCATAGCAACCACGCCCGCACGGCGGTTCAGGCCAGAAAAATCATGTTTGGAACCAAGAATAGGGTCATTAATACCTTGCGCTGGGTCACCAATAATCGCTTCACCGTGACTGATGTCGACATAAATTAGGCTAGCAAAAACCATACTAGATAACAGGCTTAAGCTCAGCAAACCGCGCCACTTTATTGATAACCTTCTTAAAACGTCCATGCCTTCCCCATACGGCGTTTTCCAGGAAAGCGCTAAGGGTAGCGTAAATCGAATTTTTACGCCACAATTTAGCTTTAATGATTAGGTTTAATTATGTTTTTATCTCGTAGCAAACAATTTCTTGATTTGAGATTCTGGTTTTCGCCTTGTCGTTTAATTCTTATTTTGTGGATTGGGGTGTTGTTTCTCTTGGCAATCAACCAAGTGTGGGCCGCCGATCCTGCTAGTGTATTTGCTAAGACCTGCGCCAGTTGTCATGGTGATAAAGGAAATGGTGAGGGGCGAGCAGGCATTAAGTTTAATCCGCCAGCAACGAATTTCACCGATCCTAAATGGGCGCTAGCGAACAAACCGGATCAAATGGCTGTGGTTATCAAGAACGGCAAAAACAATACCGCCATGGTTGGTTATGGTAAACGTTTTAATGACGCTGAAATAAAGGCTTTAGTTGACTATATTATTGAGCATTTTGTTAAACAGCCTAAATTGGCGCGGGCTAGCGCCACTATTCTAAGTACTAACGACACTGAACATCCCGGATTAAACATTTACACAAAACATTGTTCCGCTTGTCATGGTGATCGAGGTAGTTCTGCGGTGTGGGCGCAAAGTGGTTTGAACCCGCCACCACGAAATTTCACCAGCGCTGAATCTCGGCGTGATTTGAGTTTAGAGCGCATGATCACCTCGGTGACTCATGGTCGCCCTGGCACGGCCATGATGCCTTTTTCCAGTCGATTATCAAAAAGCGAAATTGCGCAAGTGGTGGATTATATTCGTAGCCATTTTATGCAAGCACAATCCAGTAGCAATGAACTGTTCAAGCAACAATCTCAGGCGACGAGCGTGGTTCAAGCGTCTGCAGTGGATATGGCAAAGCTATTTGATAATGGTTTACGCGGAAATTCGCAGCGTGGACGCGATTTTTTTATGAATAACTGTTATGTCTGTCATGGTAAACAAGGAGATGGCAAAGGACCTAGAGCACATTTTAATCGACCTGCCCCGCGTGATTTTACCAGTCATGCAAGTCGCCAGGAGTTGAACCGACCGCGTTTGTTTCATGCGATTGCCAATGGCAAAAAAGGCAGCGTCATGTCTGCATGGAAAACCGTCTTGTCTGATCAGCAAATTGCTGATGTATCTGAGTTCGTCTTTCAAGCCTTTGTCCTTGCCGAAAAAAAAAGTCAGTAATCACTTCTTCTGATCTTCAGATTGGTCGGGATATTTATAATTATCGTTGCTATTTTTGTCATGGATATAATGGTGACGCCAAAACAGTTGCCGCTGGATTCATCGAACCTAAGCCGCGTAGTTTTATTCAAAGTGATGCAACAAAACTGAGTCGTGAACGAATGATGAGAGCCGTGCGTGAAGGAATCGCAGGCACTGCCATGAAATCATTTAGACGACTGTTGACCGAAGCTGAAATGGGTTTGGTCGTCGATTTCGTGCGTCAACAATTCATGCTGCAACAAAAGTACAATACGGTCTACCATAGTGAAGAAAATGGCTGGCGGGACTTCCAGCAAAACAAAGTCGCATTTCCTTTTGTATTTGGTGAAGTAGCATTAGATTCAGCCTATGACAAATTAAGTCCGGCCTTGCAACAAGGCTACACTTTATATATGGACACTTGCATAACTTGTCATGATGCCAGCCATGGCATTGATCAAGATAAACAATCGATTTGGCAGGCTCGACCCTTGTCATTTCCGCGCAATTCCTATTCACATCGACAAATAAAGCCCGACAGTATTAGCCACGCTTCGAATTATTCACAACATGAAAAGCCGCAGGATTGGACTGGGTTATTACCGTTGGAGCAGCAAGGCGCGGATTTATTTAGTGCCAACTGTAGTTTTTGTCACAGCATGGATGGTTCTGGGAAAAATTGGATCGGGTCATTTATAGAACCCCATCCAGCAGATTTGCGTCAAGCTAGGGTACAGGATTTGAGCTTGCCTGAGTTAGAGCTAGTGATTGCCAATGGCAAAAAGAACAGTGCTATGCCAGCGTGGAAGACCGTACTAAGTAAAGAAGAAATACATGCTGTGGCAGTTTTTGTGCAAAAAATATTCTAAAAATTTTTAATGCTAAAAAAATAAATATCAATAAAACCACAGACATTCAGCACATGCTTAATGTAATTTTAAAAGAAGCATTATTTCTACATAAATTACCACGGCAATTTAACAGTAATATGCTTAGTATTATTAAGTTTATCTTGACAGCTTAAATAACTAGCTTCATAGTGGAATTAATTGGGAGGGGCCCAATTCTTAATGGAAAAAATAAATAGTTGTATTTATCCAACTTATAATCTCGAGGAGGAGCATTAGTGATGAAAATTCGCTTAAGCACTGCCATTCTGTGGTGCGTACTCAGCATGTTGTTTTTCGGAGCCAGTGCAGTTCAGGCAGAGGATAAACCATTTGCTGAAAAACGCGTGGTGTTACAAATCAGTGACCCAAATCCATTTAAACAAACTTTAGTTTTGAACGTTGCAAGCAACCTAGTCAAACATTATGGTCCGGACCGTGTTGATGTTGAAATTGTCGCATTTGGCCCTGGTTTACGTTTGTTATTTGCTGACAATGATAACAAAGGTCGCATTCAAGGCTTAGCGGCCAGTGGTGTACGTTTCAGTGCTTGTAATAACACCATGAAGAATATGACCAAACAATTGGGTGAAGCACCCAAGCTTAATAGCAACGCCAAAGTTGTTAAAGCGGGTGTAGTACAAATTGTCGATTTGGTTGGTCAAGGTTACATCTTGGTTAAACCCTAACGAAAAAATAATCATCCAAATATAGTTTCAACGAGGGAGGAGGAATCTCGTGAAAAAGATTAGTCGTTTTGCGCTGGCTGCCGCCTGCGCAGGAAGTGTTTTAACGTTCACCGTTCCCATGAAAGATGCGGACGCGGCGAACTGGTTGATGTTACAAGGCACGGAACGGTCTTCGGCTGTGGGTCGTGCAAAAGTCTGGGGTTTTGTCCAAGGTCAAATGCAATATGACTTTAGTGATCCTCATACTAATGGCAAATATATTCCGCCAAAATTAATCGGGCCGAACTTAACTTCACAAAAACAATTTAATGTGAATCGTGCGCGTATTGGTGTACGTGGTACTGGTTTTCCATTAGATAGCAAAGTAAATTACTTTTTACTTGCTGAGTTCGGCAACAATGGCATCACCGCGGCCGATGGCGGCGCGGCTAAAATGACTGATGCTAGTGTTACCTTTAATCACATTCCTTTTGCTCGCGTACGAGCAGGTTTATTTAAAACTCCCGGTGCGGAAGAAGGTTTGCAAGCAATTCACGTATTTGATTATGTCAACTTCACCAACGTGACCAATCAAATGTTGTTAGAGCGATTTGTGGTGAAAGATCGTTTTGGCGCACCATTAAATCCACAAAATCCAGATTTAACTGGGATTGCGCCTAATGGCCTGGAGCGTGGTGTAGCTGCTTTCCGTGATGTTGGCGTGCAAGTGTTCGATACCATCAGTTTTGGCAAATTAGAGCTGACTTATGCCGGTATGGTGGGCAATGGGAATGGTTTGAATGTTGGTGATTACGGTGACCAAAAAGATGTCTATGGCTATTTGTCTGCCGAGCAAGTGTTTGGTGGCAAAGGTGGTCGTCGTGAAGGTGCAAAAGTATTTGCTTGGATGCAGCAAGGTAAACGTCTAGTCGATATGGATGCCGCTGAGGGCGCCGTCCGTAACGAATACGTGGATCGTAAACGTATGGGTGCCGGCGCTAAATACTTGAAAAAACCATTCCGTGTAACTGCTGAATACATGGCTGGCGAAGGCATGATTTTTGTTGGTGCACACAAACAAAACTTCGACATGGATGGAATTACTAATGCCGATGGCAGCGGTTTAGACGGAAAGGCGAATGGTTTCTATGCTGATTTCGGTTTCTATATTCCAGGAACCAAGGCTGAAATTGATTTGCGTTATGATGTTTATAATCGTTTAGTTGACGATGCTAAGTTTGAAGTGAAATACACCACCACTACCATCGGTGCGCAGTATCATTTGAACAAAAAATCACGTGTTGCCGCTAACTATGAGATTCGTAAAATCGAATCAGTTAACGATAATGCTGGTTTAGTTGCCAACTTTGAAGGTGTGGGTCCACGTGCATCCGTTCAGTTTACTGCGATTTATTAATCTCATAGACTAAACGTTCGACATCTAAACCCCGGCCTATGCGCCGGGGTTTTTTATGTCCGCCGGATTTTGTAAATTTTGTGGTACACTTTGCCCAATTGGTTTACAAGGAATTACAGCAATCATGAAAGTGGGGATTGTCGGTGGAACCGGATATACCGGTGCAGAACTTTTAAGAATTTTAGTTAGTCATCCCGAGGTGGAAGTAAGTGTAATAACCTCTCGTGGGGAAGCGGGCAAACCCGTGGCTGATTTGTTTCCAAATCTTCGAGGTTATCTGGATATTTGTTTCTCCGAACCTACGCTCGAAGTCTTATCCCAATGTGAGTTGATTTTTTTCGCCACACCTAATGGTGTTGCCATGACCCAAGTACCCGAATTATTAGCGGCTGGATGCAAAGTCATCGATTTAGCGGCTGATTTTCGTTTGCAAGACCCTGACGTATGGAAGCATTGGTATGGCATAGCACATGCTTGCCCTGAATTGCTGGAAGAAGCAGTATATGGCTTATGTGAAGTCAATCGCGAACAAATTAAACATGCACGACTAGTGGGCAACCCAGGCTGTTATCCAACCGCGGTTCAACTTGGATTTTTACCTCTGCTAGAACAAGGTTTAGTCGATGAGCAGCGTTTGATAGCTGATACCAAATCCGGTGTAAGTGGCGCTGGACGCAATGCTAAAACTGATTTGTTGTTATGTGAGGCAAGTGAGAATTTTAAAGCTTATGCCGTTGCTGGTCATCGCCATTGGCCGGAAATAAAACAAGGATTAAGCGCTAAAGTGAACAAAGCGGTGGATTTGACCTTTGTACCGCATTTAACGCCCATGATTAGAGGCATACATGCAACCTTATACGCGCCTTTAAAAATCAATGAAGCTGTAAATTTACAAGATATATACCAGCAATATTACAAAAATGAGTTTTTTGTTGATGTATTACCCGAGGGCAGTCATCCCGAAACTCGAAGTGTGCGGGCGAGTAATCATTGCCGAATAGCAGTGCATCGACCCCATAATGGCGAATTAGTCGTGATATTGTCAGTTATCGATAACTTAGTTAAAGGTGCTGCCGGACAAGCGGTACAAAATATGAATATTATGTGTGGGTTTGATGAGCGGGCGGGTTTAACAAATGCGCCTCTGTTACCTTAGCAGTTAAGTAAGCGCTTTTTCAGGATGGAGTTATGAAGTCAGGAAGTCTAGTAGTTAAGCATCATACGCCTTGGCATAAGCCCGTGATGTTTTTGGGATTCACAATTTTTCTTGCCATATGTGGTTGGACTATATTTTATTGGGGGCAATCTAAAGCTGGATATGACCGTTTGGCTTCGGCTGATACCACCAACAGCATGAAAAATGCAATTACCCAATTAAAACGAGAAAATAATGATTTACGTGATGCAATTGCATTGCTAGAGCGCTCAAAGCAAGTGGATACCCAGGCTTACTCCCAGGTTGACGAAAATTTAAAAGCGCTACAAGAAGAAATTTTGGAATTACGCGAGGAAGTGACTTTTTATCGTGGCATTGTCTCACCTACCGAAACATCGGCTGGTTTACGCATTGAGCGATTTAAAATCGGTGAAACAGCCAAAAAACGTTTGCATCATTTTGAACTAGTACTTACCCAGGTTTTAAAAAATGATCGTTCCCGACGTGGGATTGCTGAAATCAGCTTCGAGGGCATCCATAATGGCTTACCTAAACAGTTGTCTTTATCCAGCATTTCTGCCGAGGGTAAACGCAAGCTAGAATTCAATTTTAAGTATTTTCAAAAGTTTGAAGGCGATGTTATGTTACCTGAAGGTTTTGCACCACGTAGCGTACTGGTAAAAGTGAAACCACATCGTAATAAAGAAATTCAACGTTCGTTTGAGTGGCCGAATGGGGAAAGTGAAAAAATCGTGTCTAGCACGACTGATGTTAATACAACCGCAGAGTAATTGGGTAAGCGCTCATGTCAACCAGTAAACAAATCATTCTTACGAGTCTTCTGCTATTTGCTGGGATTGCCTGTGCTGATTCTAATATAGACACGACTAAAGAGGATACAATAACAGAGGATGGAGCCGCATCACAAGTAGCCTTAACTGCTGCACTCGAATCGTCATCGCCCACAGTCCCCACAAGCCCAGTAGAGGAAGAAACGGTCAAACAAATTCAGGCCAAATACAGTTCAGCCGAAACTTGCACTAAAATCGAGCGAAAACTTGGTAGTGTTTATCCCAAGGATTGTGAGATAGGAGGATTGGAGATCAGTGGTGTTTCGGTTAAAGGCACTCCGATTTTGGTTAAGGAATATCCTCCTGTGAGTTCGCGTAAACCGCTTGGTCGGGTTTTATTGGTTGGGGGTATTCATGGCGATGAGTATTCATCAGTCAGCATTGTTTTTGCGTGGATGCGTAAATTAAACCAGTTTCATTCGGGCATGTTTCATTGGAAAGTGGTGCCACTGATGAATCCAGATGGTCTATTAAGAAATAAAGCGCAACGCATGAATGACAACGGCGTGGATTTGAATCGTAATTTTCCCACGCCAAACTGGGAAACTGAGAGTCAGAAGTATTGGGTGGAGCGAACTAAAAGCAATCCGCGGCGTTATCCTGGGCCAACACCGCTAAGTGAACCTGAGTCTCAATGGTTGGCAAAACTAATTAAAGAATTCAAACCCGATGCTATTGTCGCGGTACATGCACCTTATGGGATTTTGGATTTTGATGGGCCGCGCACTGCACCTAAGCGACTCGGTCATTTGCATTTGAATTTATTAGGCACCTATCCTGGGTCATTGGGTAATTATGCAGGCGTACAAAATAAAATTCCGGTCGTCACGATTGAATTGCCCTACGCTGGAATTATGCCCACCCGCGAACAAGTATCGAGTATCTGGGTTGATATGGTGGGATGGTTGAAAAAAAATATGCACACGATTCCACAAGAAGCCTCACAGGGTGGGTCTGTAGAATCACGAGTAGATGCGACCTCTTAAGTTTAACCGGCTTTTTTCTTTTGACTATTTTTCATAGTTTTTAGAAATTTCTGTTCAAAATCGCTAATCGTCATCGGTCGGTAATAATAATAACCTTGAACATTGCTGCAATGTAATGCTTTCAAAACGTCTAATTGGGATTGTGTTTCCACGCCTTCGGCAATAACATTCAGCCCCAAAGCCTGCGCCATGCTAATTATTGCACTCGTGATTGATCGAGTGTTCTCATTGCAATTAATATCGTCAATAAATGTTTTATCGATTTTTAATGTGTTTACGGGAAATGCTTTTAACTGGCTAAGCGATGAATAACCCGTGCCGAAGTCATCAACTGCGAATTTAAATCCTAACTCACCAAGTTCACTTAAAATGGCCAATGAGTGATTCACGTCATCCACTAGCGTTGTTTCAGTTATTTCTAGTAGTAATTGCTGGGGTGAAATACCGTTTTTCTCGACAATGTTTTTTATGTCAATCATAAAATTAGGTGCTAAAAATTGACGTTGCGACAAATTGACCGATAGGTAAGGTAATTGTTCCCCAAGTTTTGATTGCCAATTTTTTAGCAATTGACATGCTTGGTCAAAGACCCAATTACCGATGTCATGAATGATGCCACTGGTTTCTGCAATGGGAATAAACACCGCTGGTGATATTGACCCACTCGCACTTGTCCATCGCAAAAGTGTCTCAGCACCGACGAGTTTATTCGAACAAAGATTGATTATGGGTTGCAATACAATAGATAGTTCATTATTGGCGATAGCTTCTCGCAAACCGTTTGTGATAGCTAATTGATTATGATTCGAATTACCGATTGATGAACTAAAGTGTTTCCAGCCATCGCGCCCTTGTTCTTTTACTGCGTACATAGCCGCATCGGCATTTTGTAATAAGTGCTCTGTTGTATGTGTTTTAC
Source organism: Gammaproteobacteria bacterium (assembly GCA_029883265.1). Taxonomy (GTDB): domain Bacteria; phylum Pseudomonadota; class Gammaproteobacteria; order S012-40; family S012-40; genus JAOUJM01. Next base: position 3,928 of record JAOUJM010000124.1, on the reverse strand, counting down.
CTGAGCCAACTGAGATGCCAATGCTCACGGTCGCATAAAACCCATTACCTTCTAAAAAAATTGGTTCTTTAAACGACTGCAACACACGTTCTGCAATCGTTTCGGCAACTGATTTGTCTTCGATTTGGTCGCAAAGAATAATGAACTCGTCGCCACCAAAACGAGCGACAGTGTCACCAGGACGAACCGACGCAAGTAGACGATGCGCAAGTTGAATAAGTAATTCATCGCCCATTTCATGCCCGTAATTGTCATTGACTAATTTAAATCGGTCGAGATCAATAAATAACACGGCGACTTTATTATCGTTTCGAAGAGATCGATTTAATGCATTTTCCAGTCGGTCTTCGATTAAAATACGGTTAGGGAGTTTGGTTAGCGAATCATGAGTCGCTTGCCATACTAATTCTTCCTCCGCTTTTTTTGCATCGGTAATGTCCTGCAAGGTCACGACAAGAGTGGAACCATCGTGACCATGAAATTTACAAATTGAGGACATGGCTGGAAAAAATGTACCATCTTTTCGATAACCTGAGATTTCACCTCTAACACCCATTTGTTTCGATTGCACGCGACTTTCGGTAAAATGTCTTAAGTGTTTTTTGTGTTGTTCGCGTTTATTTGGTGGTAGTAACAAATGTATTGACATACCCATGATCTCAGTTTGTTCATAACCAAAGAGTTTACAGGCCATATTATTTGCTCGAATAATATGACCTTCATTATCAGTTGCAATAATTGCAATGCCTGCTAGTGCAATTATTAATTCTGAGGTGCTGTTTGCTGCTTCCACAAGAACGCCGTTATTGCTTACTAACACCGGTTTGGAAATATGGCTAGTGATGGACCTTGATGAATTGTTTTCATACGAGACTTTTCTGCTGCACTCCACGAGTAGCTCCATTCGATTGTTTTCACTCATCATTGGAGTTACACGCATGTAGGTTTTTGTTTCGGTGTTTAAAGGATTAGTAAGTAGCAAACTATGTGGGTGTTGATAAAGATAGTTAAGTTCACGTTTATGTTTAAGAAAATGACTTTTAATTTCTTGTTTCGAATACAAATCACTCCAGTAACTAGAAATATTGACCTGATCAATATCAAATCCCTGTTCGGTATGATTGATCAGAACCGTTGCTATGCTTTGCCAATGGTCAAACTCTGAAGAATAAGCATTTGATTCAATGTAATCTTGTAAGCTGTTTTGATAACGAGGTGGAATAGTAGGGGGGATCTCGAGAAATTTCTCAATAATATGAAACCGACCGTGGTCATCACATCTGGCTAAATAATTATTTACCGTGGCATGATGGGTCAGCGGATCCATGATTAACCGACCTTGCGGCCCGTTGATAACAACGTTTTCTAAGGCATCGACAATTTTTTCTTTGTCCAAAGAACCGGCATTGATGACAGCTTGTGCAAAAGCTTTAACACAATTGAATGTGCCTTCACCAAAATTAGTTAATACACCATTGCCCGATGGCCAAATCCCAGTAATAGATGATTGTTGGCTTAAGGCCTGTAAGTATTGTTCATTTTGTTCACTATCAATGTCCATGAAATAAGTGTTACTAGAATAGAACCCCCTGCGCACATCAGTGGGTAATTTACCGACCATGGCTTCATCGTAATGCCCCATGACTACTGCCATACGATCCTTTAAACCTGCTTCAGTAAATTGTGTCAGCAAACTCACTTGGTCTATTCCTGCAGCGTATGGTACAAAAACATCCGCGCCGGATTTGGCAACATGCTCCAATAAGGCTTGGAAATCAGTTGTGCCAATCGGAAAATATTCTTCACCGACAACTTCTCCACGAATAGATAAAAGACAGTGTTTCGCTGCATCAATTGATCCCATTGGCCACTCATAATTATTTCCTGCAAAGAAAAATTTTGGGCCATAATTTTTCGCCATGTAGGGAATCATTTTATCGATTTGTTGATTAGGTAGGGCGGCAAAATGAAAAAAATAACGACTAAAGATGCTGCCTTCATAAAAAGAAAAATTTAAATAGGGTACTTTGAATGGTTCGGCAACATGGTTAGCAACTGCAATACGTGAATTCGATAGGAGATTACCGATCATTGCGTGGCAGCCATGTTGTTCAACCAAACGTTTGGCGGCAGGCAAGGCGGTCTCCGGTAAGGATCCATCGTCCTCTATGACTAACTCTAATGTGCGGCCAAGTAAACCTCCAGCTTGATTGATCTGATCCACAGCAATTTTTGCTGCCATACTAATTTCAGGGCCATAAAGCTCAACCATTCCACTTAGTGGTGCGAGTAAGCCTATTTTGATAGCAGCTGTCATAATTCACCTTAACCAACACAGTGTATATAATTGGTTTCGGCGGATTAGTTCACAGAATTACAAAAATATGGATTTGAAGTGTAAACAAGTGTTTCTCAGAAAAACGCGCATTATGAACAAATTAAAATTTAGATAGGGCCTTCAAAAATAATGCGCCATCGACCGTCTTCTTCGCTCCAATACTGACGTTTACGGCCTTGGCTAGCAAAATTACTACTATTATATTTTTGTAGATAAGTGACAACCATGACTTTTTCATCGCCGGGGTAGCGAAAAATACTCACATCATCTAATTCGACTTTAATATATTTTTTAAAAGAATTGGTGCGACGTTTGGAAAAAGCCCATTGTTTGAAATTGCGTCCTTGGCCGGTAAAAGATTTTGAATAATGCCTTAGATATTTTTCCGTATCCAGACTTTCCCAGTCTTCGCGCCATTTATTAATGGTGCTTTGGAAGCGTTGTTTTTCATTCTTGATTTCTTCGAAGGTTGACCATTGAATGCCGTCAGCAATTAGCACTGGGGTGCGTCCGTCACCGATTTTTACCATGGGTTTCAAGGCATCTAAATCAGGATTGGTTAAAGTGATGCAACCATCGCTAGCCCTAGGTGGGCGGCTAAATGAACCTAAGGGATTGCCATGCAGCCATATGCCGTAACCGGTTCGACCAAGATGGCGATCCCAGGCATTGGGATAATTAATAGGAAATGCCCCGGTACCATAAAAATCGGGTAGGGTTTTGGGGTCAAGAAATGACGTGACAAAATATACACCGATAGGTGTTCGTTTATCGCCTTCTTTTGTTTTGACCGCACCTTCTTTGCCAATAGAAATATAATAATCTTCTTTAAGTTTGAGTAAACCATTTTCATTTTTATAAACGAACAAGCGAGACTCTTTGGTGTCCACTACAATTATGTTATCTTGGCGTGATTCTACTTCCAGGATATAGCTGGGGATTAATCTGGTCTTTGGATGAAAGGCATAATGTTGCCAGCGGGCGCGTGCTTCAGCTAAAAGCGGTTGCGCATCGCCATTAATGTTGCTGCCGAATTGTTGCAATGCAGTGGTTTTTGCTTTTAATAAATCGCCATAGACCACTTGAGCAAGGTTAAATTTAGGATTAACACGGATGATTTCTTCCAAGTGTTTTATCGCTGAGTCGATTCGATTTTCGTTAATTGCATTAAAAGTCTTAATTAATAAGGCTTCACTTGGATCGTCATGCAATGGCGAATTGAGCAAATTATTGGCAAACATTAATGCTGGGTGACTTGCGAGGTAAATCAGCAAAATTAAGTTGAGATAAGGTTTCTTAATACCTAACATATTCGTGCTCATTGTGGTTTTGTTTTCTATCGTATCGTTACAATGCCATGAATCCTGAGCCATTATAGCGAAAAACAGGCAACATCAGTAGGCATTAACTACCACTTTGTTCGTAGATAATGCGCCAGACCTTGTTTTCATATTGCATGATCAAGGTTTTCTTCGAGACCTGCTTAAATGAATTTGAGCGGTAATCTTGAAAAAAACTAACTTTGGCCAGATCACCTTGTTGCAAAACAACGGCATCGAGTTTAGATAACTGAATATTGATAAAACGCGG
>JAOUJM010000382.1 GCA_029883265.1 Gammaproteobacteria bacterium | reverse complement strand
AGCTGGTTACACCCCGCAGAGCTAGCTCTAGAGCACTAATTCGTAAGGTTTTATAAGCAGGGATGGATTTTATTGCTTGCGAATATGCCGCGAAATTTTTGTCATTTAAATAACGACTAAGATTGGGCGTTAACTCCAACAATTCATATACACCTACCCGACCTTTATAGCCCGTATGGTTACAATAACTGCAACCCGCGCCATGCTTAAATGGGATTTTATCCACACGCTCACCAATTTGAGTAAACAACATCTCCCTCTCTTCAGGCAATAACTGATAAGGTTCGATGCATTGATCACAGATACGTCGAACTAAACGTTGCGCCAAAATACCACGCAATCCTGCAGTGATCAAAAATGGCTCCACTCCCATATCTAACAATCGCAGTGGCGTCGAAGCAGCATTATTGGTATGCACACTAGATAATACCAAATGGCCAGTCATGGCCGCACGCATGGCGGTGCGTACAGTTTCTTGGTCTCGCATCTCACCAACCAATATCACATCTGGATCTTGGCGCAAAAACGCACGCAGCACTTGCGCAAAATCCAAACCGATTTTTTGATTAACTTGCACTTGTGCGACTCCAGCTAACCGATATTCAACTGGATCTTCAACCGTTACAATTTTTACCTTTGGTGAATTTAATTCAGACAGTGCACCGTACAACGTCGTCGTTTTACCACTGCCCGTAGGCCCCGTCACCAGAATTACGCCATGTGGGTGATGAATTAAATGACGAAAACGTTTAAGAATATCCGGTGGCATACCCGCATGTTTCAAATCCAATAAATTATTGGATGTGTTTAGCACACGCATGACCGCAGACTCGCCATCTTGAATGGGCATGGTTGATAGCCGCACATCAAGCTTGATGCCTTTGACAATTAATTGAAAACGTCCATCTTGAGGAAGCCGTTTTTCTGAAATATCGAGTTTTGCTAACAGTTTCAATTTTGACAACACGGGCGTGGCAATCCGTTTATCAGAAACCACTTGTTCATTTAATTGCCCGTCTTGGCGCAGTCGAATGATTAAATTTTTCTCGTTGGGCTCAATATGAATATCTGATGCACCCACCTGCAAAGCGTCTTCAAACATGGTTTGAATAAAACGCACTACTGGCGCATCGCTACTTTGCTCTCCTGCTTGCAGGCTGTCTTCTTGTTTTTGTTTTTCCGCAGGCGTTTCATCCAATTCAAATTCTTGAGCAATGTTACCCATATCGGCACTTCGGCGATATACGCGCTCAATCACTTCAAGTACCGCATCTTCATCAACCACTGCCGTACGAAACGGTTGATTCAATAGGCGTGTAATTTCATCGTATACAAAAATATTTGTCGGGTCGGCCATGCCAACCACCATGGAGCCATCTCTCCCTTTGCCCAAAACGATTGCACGACAACGTCGACATTGCATCTCAGGTAGCAAACGTACAATGTCCGATTGAATATCGAATTGCCTTAAGTTGATATAGGGAATATTTAATTGGCGTGCAAGGAAACTGTTCAGCTGTTGCAAACTTAAACAGTCATCTTCAACTAATTGCTGACCCAATTTACGCCCGGTAATTTTCTGATGTTTAAGAGCCGCACTTAGTTGCTGCTGGGTGATAACTCCATCAGCAATTAATAAATCACCTAAGCGTAAATTTTTTGGTGCATTCATAGTTATTGATACGAAATCAGCGTGATAGCTACGCAAAGAGGGTAACGGCATGGGTGATAAGATCTTTATCGGATCTTAGATTGAGTATTTATAGACCAGACTAAAGTTTATTATTAGTATGACTTATTTCTGCGCTGATTTATCATGACCTTCACTGGCATGCGTCAAATATAAGGCCAAACCAATGAGCGCAATACCACCAGCAAGATAAATTAAAGACAAGGGCGACTCAAACTGCATTGCAATCGCATGTTCGAAAAACTTAACAATTAAAATCATTAATATGACTTTTGCCAGACGAGATTTCAAGTCATCAAGACTGGAAATAACCAAAACATTGCCCGACACTTTTTCACCCATTGCTACATCGATTTTACTGATAAAAAGTTCATACAATCCTAGGGCAAAAATCAACAATACGGTTGCAAGCAAAAAACCATCGAGCATTTCCACCACGTGAGCAACCGTGGTCGAACGAAACACCGATCGTGCATCGCCTTGCAAACTTGGCGATGCATATTCAAAAATATGTACTAACACATTCCAAGCATCGACCGCCGCAACAAAAAACATAGCAAAACTCATTAGCAAGCTAGCGATCACGGCAGCCAAAACCACCAGGCGACTACCCCAGAGAAATTTTTCAAATAATATTTCGAGTTGCTTCATGTTTATAAAAATCGTAATTTAGTTATTTATTGCTAGCCAAACAGTAGGTTTTGCTGTGAAATTTGATAGAATCATACTATTCACACGCGCTATCTACAAGCAGCTTAACACGCCATATTGGCAAATAATAGGACGAAACATGATTGAAATTTTAGTGCTTTATTATAGCCGTCACGGCTCCACTCATGAATTAGCGCAATTAATATCAAGAGGTATTGAATCCGTCGATGGTTGTAGTGCACGGGTTCGCACAGTGCCAGCAGTATCGACTGTATGCGAGGCAGTAGCGTCAAACATTCCTGACTCGGGGGCGCCTTATGCTGAAGCGAGTGATTTAAAAGAATGTCATGGACTTGTCTTAGGCTCGCCGAGCTATTTTGGAAATATGGCCGCACCCTTAAAATATTTTTTTGATTGTCAAACCGCGAGCTGGTTATCAGGTGCACTCAATAACAAACCTGCGGCTGTGTTTACCGCATCGTCCTCAATGCACGGTGGTCAGGAAACCACGGCTTTGAGCATGTTGATGCCTTTATTGCATCATGGCATGTTAATTACTGGTATTCCTTATAGCGAAGAGAGCCTGCACAATACTCAGTCGGGAGGTAGCCCTTACGGCGCATCCCATGTAAACGGCGTGAATAATAATCGAAAAATTGATCGTGATGAAAAAGATTTGTGTTTAGCTTTGGGTAAACGTTTGGCTACTATTGCAAAACAATTAACAACTACTGCATAACTGCTTGTACGAATTTTTTTACAAAAGGTACACTCAGCTTGCGCTGCTGTGCTAAAGACGCTTGATCTAATTCGTTCAAAAGTCTGGATAGGTCGCTCATGTCACGCGAATAATGTTTTAATAAAAATGCTGCCACACTATTCGGTAACTGCAACCCCATGCGTATTGCTCGTTGCTGCAAGGCCAAGGCTTTTTGCTCATCATTCAAGGACAAAACCTGATAGACAAAACCCCAACTCAAACGCGAGCGCAAATCAGCGAGTTCAACCCCCAATGCGGGCACGTTCTGATTAGCAGCAAATAACATATGTCGA
>JAOUJM010000381.1 GCA_029883265.1 Gammaproteobacteria bacterium | reverse complement strand
TGATGGCGCCAAAGGTCTAGGGTTTAGCTCACAACATCATAAAGTAGAACTTGCGGTTACATTCGATCCACAGTGGACGTATGAACAACAAGATCCGTTTAATGATAATAAATCCAAAACCTGGGTTAATCCTCAAGGTAAGGAGCAGGGCACATGCGTGCATTGCGCCAATTGCGATATAGGTTGTCAAGTTAAAGCAAAAAATACCTTGGATTTAAATTATTTGGCTCAAGCGGAAAGTCATGGCGCAGAAATACGACCGTTGCATGTAGTGTCGCATATTGAACAAGCCACTGAGGCCTATTGTGTGCACTTTCATCGCTTAGATGAAGGTAAAAAAATTGAAGGACATATTAGAGCTAAGAAAGTGATTCTTGCTGCAGGTTCTTTAGGCTCTACAGAAATATTATTACGCTCACGTGACGAATTTGCGAGTCTACCCAATATTAGTCGCAAATTGGGTTATGGTTGGTGCGCCAATGGTGATTTTGTAACGCCTGCCATACATGAAGACCGTGATGTCGCACCTACACAAGGACCGACAATTACCAGTGCTATCGATTTGTTAGACGGGCAATATAAAAACCAAAAATTATTTATTGAAGATGGTGGTGTACCGGATGTGCTGGGTAATTATTTAGAAGAAAAAATGAAAAGTCCCATTTTTCGTTGGTTTGGGTTAAAGAAAATACCTTTGTTCAAAGCGTTTGGCCAGAATGTTCGCTCACGTAATCCTTTTTCCAATATCATGGTTTGGTTCGGACAAGCGGTTGATGTGCCTGATGGGCGTATGTATTTGGGACGTTATTGGTATGCACCTTGGAAACGTCGCTTGTGTATGCATTGGGACTATCGACGCTCTGAAAAAGTCTATAGTGCCATGGCGGATTTGCATAAAGATTTGGCTGAAAAAACCAATGCTAAAGCGTTGGATATTCCAACCTGGGATGTGTTAAAAAATATAATTACACCACATCCACTAGGCGGGTGCATTATGGGCGCCAGCGAACAAAATGCGGTCGTCGATCACAAGTGTGAAGTGTTTAACTACCCGGGTTTATACGTAATGGACGGCGCCGTCATACCACGTGCTTTGGGATTGAACCCTTCACGAACGATTACTGCGATTGCTGAACGCGCCACTCAGATTTTGTTAAGCGAAGATGGTCATTCCAACGGGCAAGCCACGCATGTTGATTCGAACCTGGTTGAAGAATCCTTGGCAGCCGTTTAATCATAGGTACTAGTGTATGAAGAACATATTATTAGCAATTAATCACGGGTACTATTTTTGGGGAACTTCGGTGTATGTCGGCTTACTTTGGTCGCTGCATTTCATTTTTTATCCCAGTTGGCAAAGCATTAACGCCGATTCCATCGCTGAACATTTTTTGGTGCCGGTTAACGCCGCTACTAGCTTTTTTACGTTTGTGGTTCCGTTTATGTTGTTGGCAGGTTTAGTCATGATTTATTTTGAATGGAAAACATCACAACGTTGGACAGCTCTGCTCGCATATGGCAGTTTATTATTAATGATGGTGGTGGGAGGCTTTCTTATTCGGCCAGTGAATGAATGGATTGCTGCGGCATTGGAAAAAGGAAATGTGGATTCGCTTTTATTACAAGAACAACTCAAAGACTGGATGTTGTATAATGATATGCGCCTGCTGATCATGACGACCATGTGGATTATTCTATTGGTCTATTTTTACAAAAAGAATAATTTGATAAAAACATTGTCATAAGGGAGTTAGAACAGTGAATAGCAAAAATAGAGAAAATAAATTTCTGATTCAAGTGGTATTCTTTATTGCAATTGTCACAATCGCCAGTGGACTATCCCAACTAATAATGCCTGAAATGGTGTTAACTATAATCGGTGGAGAAGTAACGCCCGGTGGTGCTCATTCATTTGCCATAATTGGTATGTTTATGGTTTTTTTTGGATTGTTAGCAATACACGCATTAAGCACAGAAACTCAGGAGCCAGTTGCGATTTTTTGGTGTGCGATTCAAAAACTAGGCGCGACGATTGCGGTGGCCATGGGTGTTTCTAAAGGATTATTTTCAGCATTAGCATTAGTAGTGGCGGCTTTTGATTTATTTTCGTTTGTGGTGATGATGGTTTTTTGGGTTTCCATTCGCAAGAATGAAGCACTAGCGTATTAATATGCTATTAAGCAAGCAAGGCGAGGCAAGTAAGCGTTCCTTGATCCTAGCCGGTGGTGGTATGCGCGTGGCATATCAAGCCGGTGTATTACTCGCATTGGAAGAAGGCGGGTTGAGTTTTTCTCATGTCGATGGCACATCCGGCGGAACCATGAATACGTCCATGTTGTTCTCTGGGAATTCGCCCAGGCAAATGTGCGAGCGCTGGCAAAGTTTAAATCTTATGGACTTTTCCTCACTCATGCCTATGAGCAGTTATAAAAACCCGCTCAAACTCAAAGCGATGGCCGATGCGGATGGTATTGTCAACAAGGTATTTCCACATCTTGGCATCGATGTAGAAAAAATTCGTAATAATAATTTGGCCGATGCCAGTTTTAATCTTTGTAATTTCTCGACCAAACAAGCGGTGTCTATATCCAATGCTCAAGTGCAATTGGCGCATTTGGTGGCAGGCATATCCTTGCCCATTTTTATGCCGTCGGTGAAAATCGAAGCCGATGACTACACTGATGCGGTTTGGATTAAAGACGCCAATTTGTGGGGCGCAGTGAAACGCGGTGCCGAAGAATTATGGTTAGTATGGTGTATAGGCAATACACATGACTACAAAGATGGTTCATTTAATCAATATGTACATATGATAGAGATTGCGGCGAATGGTGGGTTACTAGAAGAATATGATCGAATAGAAGAATTGAATCAACGCATACTTAAAGGTGATTCGCCATTTGGTCAAACAAAGCCAATCACTTTGCATGTCATTAAACCCGAGTTCCCTTTGCCGCTAGATCCGGATTTTTTTATTGGACGCATAGATGCACACGAACTTATTGCTATGGGTTATAGAAATACGACGGATTATTTGCAAAATAAAGACAGTCAAGGGGTGAGTTTTGATTGGCAGGCATGCGCCATGAAAGAACCGGGTGCAAATTTAGTGTGTCGTCATCGAATTCAAATCATTTCACAAAATCAGGCCTTATCGATTCATCTGCGATTACGTATGAATTTGTCTCAAATGCAAAACAATAGCTTGAGTCAATCACAGTTATCCATCCCTGTTTTTGCACAAGTAACAATCGCAGATCGAGTAGTCAATCAACCTTGCGCGGAAGGTAAATTGTTACTATCTCATGGCAAACCAGGGCGAATCGAATTAGCGATGCTGGTTGATAAAGCTGCGTATAAAATTACGATTGAATACAGTAAAAAAAGTTGGATAAGT
>JAOUJM010000380.1 GCA_029883265.1 Gammaproteobacteria bacterium | reverse complement strand
AAATTTTGCTCCTCTAAAAGAAGTATGTTTTCTAACATTAAAGTAATATGAGTCTGACCAGCTTGAATATCTTTAGTGACTACGGTAAAGTTTCCGGAAATAGTTTTATGCTCATCCTTACGATAAAATAAGTCTGTTGCATTATTCTCAGAAAGATCAACTGGCTTTGCATTTTTATCGATTAATTTTCCTTCATGGTATTCCCAGTTTCCGTTCGGATTATCAGGATGCATTGCTGGCATTGTTATGCTTAGGCTATTTTTTTCAAGGCGTGCCTGAATCAAATCACTACATGTCCCAAATTCCTTCGTCACAGTGATATTCTGCTTATCTTGAATGTTGATGATTTTGTAATATGCAGGGCATGCGTTTCCTCCTTCTGATAAAGAGATAATTAGTAAAACGCGATTACCGACATTAAAGAAACCATTTAGATAGACAAACGGGTATTCCTTCTCTTCGTAAACTATTTTTTTATCCAAAAGAACCTGCACCGAACTATTGCCAAAATCCTCCGGCTCACCCAATTGCCTTTTTGTTACGATTCCTTGATCAGTTTCAAACGAATCAACTGTATGTCGAAATAAATCAGCAGCAACTGAATTCGCTAGACAGCAAAAAAGCAATGTAAAGACGATGCGAGATAGCATTTATACTTCCTTCCCAGATTTGTCTCACCTATTTAAAGTCGGATGGTTTAACGAATTTATTCATGTGACTTTGTAACCAGTTTCTGTATGCTTTTGGGGCATTCCCACGTTCAGTACGAATTGCTGTATCGGCGCGTTTCGACCCAATCTGCGTCGTCAATAGCTCTTTCACCTTCTCCGGTGTTAGAATCGGCTGTTTGGGATTATTGTCAACATTTAAAATGCGTTTTGCACCTTTATACCCACTTTGATGGGTAAGGTACATAGCTCGCGCGAGCTCTTGTTCACTAGATTTCGCGTCTACCAGCCCTGCATCAATCAGTCTGGTCAAGCTACGTTTACCCATTTCGGCTGCTGCGACAATAGATTCTCTTGAATTCTTTCGCAGATCAAGCAGTGCTTGCTCGTCAACAATTTTGTTGTTTTTGTCAATATAGCCCAACTCCTTTGCTCGCTGATTCAGGTAAGTATCACGTCGAGTCGCCTCGCTTTTCCAAGTGGACTTGAGGAATTGTGTTAGACCAGTCGCTGAACTGCGTTTATTTTTTGAATTCGCATCCCAGACACCAGTTTTGTCTTTGGCTGCCTCGGCATTGCGCGAAAAAACTTCCTCTTCTACGACACCGAACGCGGCGCCACCGCCAGCGAAAACCACTACAGCCTCATCATGACCGCCAAAGCCAACAACCTCGATCCATTTTATTACCTGGCCTACGTCTTCAAAAAATTACCGCTCGCCCAAACACTTGAAGACGTCGAAGCCTTACTGCCTTGGCAACTAAGTAATCACGTTTTAAAAGCCGCTTTCGGAAATGGCAAGGGTGTCGATGTTTAAGCGCCTACGGTTATTCGTTTAATGACATAATTGTACAGTCGCTTATTTTTTAATTTTCGCCAATGGCGTGCGCGACTTTTGGTGCGCTCTGCTTCTACTTGAGTGTGAATGTGCCAGTAGCGCCCCAGACCTTTCCAGTTTCGTTTCACTTCTCGGCTGATCGTCGTATGGTGACGATTCAGGCGTCGCCCAATTTCTCGATAACTCAATCCATGAATGATTAAATGCTCAATGACATAGCGCTCTTTTTCGGTAAGATGATGATAGGGCATGGCAGGCTCCTAGGTTTGTGAGTGGATTCGCGTTCCTCACATTATCCTATTTCCAGCTGTGTCCTTCTCTTTTTCTCGCTTTGGTGCACTTTGGAGTGGGATTCACCCTGGCGCATGTCAAATGTAAGGCCTGACCCCAATGCCATTTGCGAAATTAACTGTCCGTTTTATTGGGGGAACCTCACCGGACTTCGTTGTTTGGGGAAGGGCACGGATCAAGATTTGCTCCCTCCTTTTTTTCTTGATCCTGCGCTTTGAGCACTAGAATAGATTCATAAGTTTTTTGTGCTTATCACTTTATTTAGATTCACTGGTTCTGTGGAACTTAACCAAAGATATGTATTTTTATACCCCGCTCTAAAATAATTTTCTAGCATCGCTTCATTTATTTTATAACTAATACTATATCCACAAATGCTTGTTAGGTTGATTTCAATATTCGGCCGTAATAAATTCTTGCTTTTTCTAAAATCAATTTTAACTTTCTGCGCACGTACCAGAGGAACAAGGTAGGTATTTGTAATATAAGTAGCAGCATATTTAAAGGTTATATCCTCTAATTTGTTATTTTTAGCATCTATCAATAACCCTTCGGCCTTTTTAAAATAATCTTCGCCAAGTTTTCTTGCTTCCGAACGTCGACAAGTTTCATAGGTCGACTTTGAGAAGTTATTTCTATCAGCATTATTCCAAGAAATGGTATATTGATTCTCCTCAATCTGAGAAATTGTAAATCCGTTATCTTTCGGTTGCTTCAGATTTCGTTCTTCTAGTAGCGAGTTGATATCTATTTTTTTTATCACTTGTTGTGGCGTCTTCTCAAATAAAGAAACAAGAAAAGATTTGACTGTGATCGAGAAATGATTAAGTGACTTGATTGGTGAACCAAAATTACAACTGGTAATTGACCCAATAAGCATAATAAAAAGTGTTAATTTTAATGGAGTACTTGTCATGGCGGTTCCCTATAAAACCATTCAAAAGTTCTTCTTGCTTCCTGAGTATGGGGCAATGGATATCCCCGTTTTAATTTATTCTCATTTTAAATCCACTACAATTCAAAATCTCCTAAGAAATATCGGATAAGACTATCGTTACTTAAAAATATCAAGATGCAATTCAACATTTGGATACAACCTAGCTAATCAGCTTCATTAAAATTTAAATGAAGGGAGCATAATTTGGCGGTTCCATATAAATAAATCCGTACAAATGTGATGTAATACATGAATGTGCATGAGGAAGCCATTAAGGTTTTGACAAACTCATGGTTGCCTGAGCAAAAGGCTAGGCATGTTTCTATTTGTCTAGGCGAATGTAGGAAAAATTGGTTTGTAATTAGAAATCGTATATATCAAGGCGCAATCTGCTTAGGTAGGCAAGGCCACATTCAAGCTGCAAGTGCACCACAAGCTTTTCTAAACACCTCGTAGGGTGTTTGATTATTTAAACATTTTCTGGGTCGATTGTTGAGAAGTTTTTCAACGCGATTGATTTGACTTGCAGACACTTCACTTAAGTTGGTGCCTTTCGGAAAAAATCGTCGGATTAAGCCGTTGACTTGCTCCACGGAACCTTTTTCCCAGCTATGGTATGGTTCACAGAAATACGATTGCGTACCGAGGCGTTGATTCACTGATTGAT
>JAOUJM010000123.1 GCA_029883265.1 Gammaproteobacteria bacterium | reverse complement strand
GCCATCGAGTCGAAATTCAAAGCTGTCGGTTTTGCACCAGCGACTAATAATAAAATTCTTATAGCGGCTGAGTGCGGGATCATCCATGCCTCCACCGGCATGACGCGATTGAATATAACGTTGATAGAGTTCAAATTGTTCTTCGCTCACGTGTTTGCCAACCGATGTCACTTCTATATCAAGATTTTTCCGCCAAACCCGGCGTTGAGTTTTATTGGGTTTAAAATCGCTGGCAACAATACGTGCCGGGATACAGGCTTCGCATTCGGGGCAATAGGGGCGGTAAACATATTCGCCACTGCGACGAAATCCATGACTGATCAAATGCCCATAAAGCGCTGGGGTCATAGGCATTTCTGGATCGGCAAATAATGATACAGACTCGCGTTTATCTAAATAGCTACAGCTATTAGGGGCACTGGCGAAAAATCGAATTTGTTGTTCAGTCATAGTTCCAAAAAATGTCTTTCCACGCGGTTTTATCAGGTGAAACATGGGTCCATTGCTTGAGCAATGTTTCAAATGTTTCACGTTCAATTTCTTCGGCACCAAGACTCAGCAGATGTTCCGTACGGACTTGGCAGTCGATGAGTTTATAACCCCAAGCTTGCAAATTTTTAACCAGGAAAACAAATGCAATTTTTGAGGCATCGGTTTTTTTACTGAACATGGATTCGCCGAAAAAAATCCGGCCTATACTCACGCCATATAAACCACCGACTAATTCATTTTTTTCCCAGACTTCAATCGAATGAGCAAACCCACTTTGAAACAGGGAAAAATAAGCTAACTTAATTTCGTCACTAATCCAAGTGCCATGTTGTTTTAAACGGGGTGCAGAACAGGCTTGGATGACTGACAAAAACTGTTCATCAAAGCTTAGACGAAAAGGCTGTTTACGCATGGTTTTTTTTAAACTGCGAGAAATTTTTAAATGCTCTGGAAATAAAACCAAACGTGGATTTGGTGACCACCACAAAATGGGTTGGTCATCGCTATACCAGGGAAAAATTCCCTGGCGATAAGCTTGTACCAAACGTTTTTGACTTAAGCGACCACCGACGGCAAGCAGTCCATCGGGATCACGTAAGGCTAAACTTGTATCGGGAAACGCGGTGTCATCGTCATCGGGCGCTATGAGCAAGGGAATAGGCATTCAAATGCTTATGCCTTGGATTCTAGATTATCTAAATAACGTTCGGCATCTAAGGCAGCCATGCAGCCAGTACCAGCCGAGGTAATCGCTTGTCGATAAATATGATCAGCCACATCACCGGCAGCAAACACCCCTTCAATACTGGTTTGTGTGGCATTACCTTCGCTACCGCTTTGTACTTTGAGATAACCATGATTCATGTCGAGTTGGCCGTCAAACAAGCTGGTGTTAGGCGAGTGACCAATGGCAATAAATACACCCATCAGTTCCATGTCTTTGGTGGCAGCTGTGTTCACATCTTTGATGCGAATTCCGGTCACGCCGCTGGCATCACCTAAGACTTCGTCAAGCTCATGGTTCCATACGATGTTTACATTACCATTGGCGGCTTTGTCCATGAGTTTGTCGGCGAGAATTTTTTCTGATCGAAATTTATCACGACGATGAATGACGGTGACTTCCGCAGCGATATTGGCCAAATACAGCGCTTCTTCCACGGCAGTATTACCACCACCAATAACGGCGACTTTCTGGTTGCGATAAAAGAATCCATCGCAAGTGGCGCAAGCGGATACGCCTTTGCCTTTAAATGCTTCTTCCGAATCCAAACCGAGATAACGTGCCGATGCGCCGGTAGCAATAATCAAAGCATCACAAGTATATTCACCACTATCACCTTTAAGATGAAACGGTCTTTGTTTTAAATTCACGTCGTTAATATGATCAAAAATAATTTCCGTATTAAAACGTTCCGAATGTTTGCGCATACGTTCCATAAGATCCGGACCCATGACGCCATCGTTATCGCCAGGCCAATTGTCGACGTCTGTGGTCGTCATCAACTGTCCACCTTGCTCCAGGCCAGTGACAAGCACAGGGTTAAGATTGGCGCGTGCGGCATAGACGGCAGCCGTATAGCCTGCGGGTCCTGATCCAAGAATCAGTAAGCGACAGTGTTTTGGTGTGCTCATTGCTAATAAACTCCTTAAGCTAGAAACAGTTATTGAACCCTTGATCGGGCGCTATATCTGACTATATTACGATAATCTGATTGAGGTGGTAAAGGAGCGAACATGGACATCGGCATTCCAAAAGAAATAAAAACCCTTGAAGGGCGAGTGGGTTTAGTGCCAGCAGCCTGTGCAAAATTGATCGCGGCAGGGCATAAAGTCACGATTCAGCAAGGCGCTGGAGAGTTAAGTGGATATCCTGATGAGCAATATACCGCGCTTGGTGTACAAATATTGCCCACGGCTGAGGCAATTTATGGACAAGCGCAAATGATTGTTAAGGTCAAAGAACCGGTTGGGCCTGAGTTGGGCTTATTACAATCACACCATCTTTTGTTTAGTTATTTACATTTGGCTGCTGAAGCCGAGCTGGCAAAGAAGTTATTAGCTATTGGTTTGACAGGTGTAGCCTTCGAAACTGTGGAAGATCAGCATGGGCGTTTACCTTTGCTAGCACCCATGAGCGATATTGCAGGTCGTTTAGCCTCACAAATTGGTAGTAATTTATTGCATCGCCCCAATGGCGGTAAGGGCTTGTTATTGGGTGGATTACCCGCTGCTCAGCGTGGGAAAGTGGTCATTATTGGCGGTGGTGTTGCCGGAACTAATGCCGCTATTGTCGCTGCTGGGCTTGGCGCCGAAGTGACAGTGTTTGACCTAAACCGAGATCGTTTAGAGTCCCTGCGAGCTATTGGGCCTAATGTTACGGGTTTATATCCCTATCCGGCGGAAGTCGCGAACGCTGTCGCGGACGCTGATTTAGTCGTGGGTGCGGTATTGGTTATTGGTGAAAAAGCACCACATGTGGTTAGTACGGATATGGTCAAGTCTATGGCACCGGGAGGTGTGATTGTCGATATTTCTGTGGATCAGGGTGGCTGTATTGAGACCACCAAACCCACCACTTACGAATCACCAACCTATATCGAACATGGCGTGGTGCATTTTTGTGTCACAAATATGCCGGGTGCAGTACCACGCTCCGCGTCACAAGCGTTGTCTGCAAGCCTAATTCCCTATGTGTTAACGCTAGCCAGTGGCAATTGGCGTGATGATGAAGCTTTGGCCAAAGCAGTGAATGTTGATGGAGGTAAACTAGTGCATCCTGCCTTGATAAAAGATTTGCCCGAATTAGTGAATTAAACTAGAGTGGGCGCATATCATTACTGAATTGCACTAGTCATAGGGTTATTTACTCGACGAGGCAATTATCCAGCAAATAGCGCAAGATATTCAATTCGGTGAAAAAGCAATCGGTTATTGGGCTACAATAAAGCGCATGAATTCTGAATCTCATGAAGGACGGTTAGGGTAGTAAGTGACACGAAACAGCTCCGGTTCAAATAACCCGATGAATCATTCGGCGAATAAACTCCAACGCGGATTACGCGAAGCGGCACTAATACTTTTAGGCGCGTTGTCAGTTTATTTGTTCGTCGCACTCGTCACATACAATATCAATGATCCCGCTTGGTCCCATAGTAGCCAGCAGCGACATATCAGCAATGCTGGTGGAGTTCTAGGTGCATGGTTTTCTGATGTGGTTTTTTTCCTGTTTGGCTATTTTGCCTATTTGTTACCATTGATGGTGGCAACCATAGGTTGGCAATTATTCCATTTTTCGGCCGATGACAAAGCGCAAGAAGCCCGTAGTAACGCAACTCATTCAGCTTTAAAAACTATTGGGTTAATTTTCACGGTTGGCGCGGGTACAGGTTTGTTGGCCTTGCAATGGCAAGTTTCAATTGACTATTTGCCCGCGAATAGCGGTGGCGTTATTGGCGGATTGATTGCGCAAAATCTATCAGCTTTAGTGAGTCCCATTGGCGCCAATTTATTTTTAGCTGCCTTATTTCTCACCGGACTAAGTTTATTCTCGGGTTTATCTTGGGTGCGATTAATTGTACGCACAGGACAATTATTCGCAGCACGTTTTGAATCCATGCAACATGCGCGTCAGGAGCGCAAAGCGGCTAAGCAAGCTAAAGCCGAACGCAAAGAATTAGTCATTAAAGAAACTCGGCGCATCGAAAAACGCAAGCCACCAAAAATTGCGCCCAGCAAACCTCTGACACCCATAACTGTGACTGTGCGTGAGAAAAAAGAAAAACAAATTCCATTATTCGACACACCAGCAGCAGATATGGGTTTGCCAGCTTTAGGTTTACTCGACGAGCCCGTGGAGCATGAGCATAAAGTAGCGCCAGCGGTATTAGAAGCAATGGCGCGTCAAGTGGAATTGAAATTACGTGATTTTGGCATTCAAGCCGAAGTGACCGAAGTATTTCCCGGTCCGGTGATTACTCGTTTTGAATTAATGCCTGCACCCGGAGTGAAGGGTAGTCAGATTGCAAATTTATCCAAAGATTTAGCGCGCAGTCTTTCGGTGATCAGTGTACGCGTGGTCGATGTTATTCCGGGTAAATCGGTTATTGGTCTAGAGATTCCCAATGAAAATCGTGAAATCGTGCGCTTAGTTGAAATTATTCGTTCGAAAAAATACGAAGATGCTGCATCACCACTGACCTTGGCTTTGGGTAAAGATATTGGCGGCAATTCGGTTATTGCCGATTTGGCGAAAATGCCGCATTTATTAGTGGCGGGAACCACGGGTTCGGGTAAATCTGTGGCAATAAACGCCATGGTGTTGAGCTTGCTTTATAATGCCACACCCGATCAAGTGCGCTTAATTATGATCGATCCAAAAATGTTGGAATTATCTATCTACGATGACATTCCACATTTGTTAACCCCGGTGGTCACGGATATGAAAGAAGCCGCTAGCGCCTTGCGTTGGTGTGTTGGTGAAATGGAGCGTCGATATAAATTAATGGCCTCACTCGGCGTACGCAATATTACTGGTTGTAATCGCAAAATTAATGAAGCCATTGCGCGTAAAGAGCCCATTCTCGATCCTTTATACAATCCAGATTCTTTTGAACCACAAGAAACTTTAGAGGCATTACCTTATGTCGTCGTCATCATTGATGAGTTAGCCGATATGATGATGGTTGTGGGCAAAAAAGTTGAAGAGTTAATCGCACGTTTAGCACAAAAAGCCCGCGCAGCTGGTATACATTTAATTCTTGCGACTCAACGGCCATCTGTCGATGTGCTTACGGGCTTAATCAAAGCCAATATCCCCACACGTATCGCATTTCAAGTTTCATCAAAAATTGATTCACGCACCGTCATTGACCAATCGGGAGCCGAACAACTGCTTGGACACGGTGATATGCTTTTCATGCCGCCGGGCACGAGTATTCCCAATCGTGTGCATGGTGCATTTGTTGATGATCATGAAGTGCATAATGTGGTGGCCGATTTGAAAAAACGCGGCAAACCGGATTATAACGAAGACATCACCGCCGAACGAAGCGGCGAGCCTATTCCTGGTTTGAAAGGTGAGGTCGATGATGATGCGGAAAGTGATCCGCTTTATGATCAAGCAGTGGAAATGGTTTGTGAAAGCCGCAAAGCCTCAATTTCCAGTATTCAGCGACGTTTAAAGATTGGATACAATCGAGCTGCACGCATGGTAGAAGCCATGGAGGCGGCGGGAGTGGTCAGCGCGGTGCAATCCAATGGGCAGCGTGAAGTCCTTGCGCCACCATCGGTGGTGTCATAAGCAACTTCTGAAAAATCACATTTTTCACCGTAAAAACAATATGCCAGCATAATTATCCTTTTGTTGAACTATTCCTAATTAATGATATTCTAATCCACTTAATTTTCACCTACTGTTGCATGAAAGGACGTTTTAAACACCCATGGGTTTTCTTACAAAAACAAAATTACGTTGTTTTCATTTAACTCACTTAATTACTACTTTAGTGCTAGTTAATTTCATGGCTATTGTTCAAGCTGAGACTTTAACGCTGGAACAAGTGCTACAACAAGCCATCGATAATAACATTGGATTAAAAATCGCAGACCTTGGGGTGCAGAAATCCCAACTTGAGCGTGACAAAGTTGAAGCCATGTTAGGCATTAATTTAAATGCAAGCGCAAAAACCAATCACGATGTCAGCTTTCTAGGTACACCGAGTAATCGACTGGATTCCACGGTGAGCGCTAGTAAGTTGTTAGCTCAGGGCATCGCAGTGAGTTTGTCCGGGCGTTATAGTTATGAAAATGCCGATTTAGCGCTCTCGCCGATTCTTCCTAATCCTAATCACACCACGTCTTTGGATTTGCAGGTATCGCAGCCTTTGTGGCGTGGTAAGGATAATATTGCCTATATTGAAAGTTTGGCGAATTCCGGACTTTCGGAAAAAATGGCGCAATTACAAAATAACGCAATTCGCGAACAATTAGCGAATCAGGTCACCATATTATTTCATGGTATTGCTTTGCTAAGTCAGCAAGTGAAAAATATCGAACAAGGCATTCAGCGCACCGATCGTATGATTCGTCATATTAAAAACAATCAAAGCCTTGGATTGTCCGAACGCAAAGATATTTTGCAAATTGAAGCACAGAAAAACGCACAGCTTGCCGAAAAGCAAAATTTATTAGTGAATTTGCAACAACAACAAATCAACCTAAATCGACTTTTGGGACGTGATGCCAATAGTGAAATTCAACCTTTGTTAGGTCAACAAGCTGTGGCTATGAAACCCTTGGATGAAAGCTTGGATAAAGCCAAACAAGCCAGTACGCTTTTAGCGCTGCAAAAATATAAGATTGAATTGGCTGAATCAGTGATCCGACTAAACCAGGACGCAAAAAAAGACCGCTTGAACGCGTTTGCTACGCTTGGTTCACGTAGCAGTCATGGCGAGAATGGTTTAGGTCAAAGTATTGGTGAGTTTGATTGGGCAGGAAGTGTAGGCGTTGAATTCCAACAAGCGATGGATAAACGCGGCGTGAATGCCAATTTAAGCCAAGCACGATTGGATCGATCCGTCGCCTTACACGAAGAACGTGACTTAGTCATTAATTTAGAGTTTCAAGTCAAAGGCTTAGTAGCAGAAATACATAGTGTTAAATTAGCCAATGATGCTGCAAATCTGCGCTTGCAAAGCGAGCATGAAAAACTCATTGAAGCTGAACAACGTTATAAAACCGGGCGTGCAACCACCATGGAATTAATTCGTTTTGAAAATGAATTTGCTTCAGCGGAGCTGGTGCTCAATCTGAAAAGAATTGAGTTGCAAACCAAAGTTGTGCAATTGGATGTATTAACCGGTGATATTTGGCAGCGAGTCGTTGCATTACCAAAATAGTGAGTTAAATATAAAATAATGAAAAGTTTATTACGCTTTTTAGTCAATCGTGGATTAGTTGTTAATCTAGTGTCCATCATGTTGGTAGTGCTCGGTCTTTATGCTGTCTTTAGCATTAACCGCGAAGCCTTTCCAAATGTAAATTTAGATCAAATTAGTATTAATGTTGGTTATCCTGGTGCAACGCCTACTGAAGTCGAAAAATTAATTATTTCACCAATTGAACAAGAATTAAAAGCACTAAGCGGAATCGACAAAATGACATCAATTGCTTTTCCAGGTTCTGCACGTATCACCTTGGAACTTGATCATGATGCGTCTAATCGAGACAAAATTGTTGGCGATACTCAACTCGCAGTCGATCGCGCACGTTTGCCGCAAGATTTGCCCGCAGACCCAAGTGTGCTTGAAGTTGATGGTGCGGTTTTTCCAATTATCAATTTAGTAATATCAGCGCCCGTTAGCGAACTAGAGCTAAAACGTCTTGGTGATCGCATCGAAGATGATCTTTTGCGCATAAAAGGCGTTGCTCGGGCAATACTGCAAGGCGAGCGTCGCGCAGAAATTTCCATTGTACTCGATCCGAAAAAAATGAAACAACATCGTGTATCAGTGGGTGAGGTTTCTAACTTATTGTCCAGTTGGAATGTGAATGCACCCGGTGGCGAAATGGAAACTCCCGATGGTCAAAAAGCCGTACGCATTGTTGGAGAATTTAAGGACTCACAAGACATCGGAAACTTGGTATTGCGCGCCAATGAATTTGGCAGCGGTTTGCGCTTAAAAGATATTGCCAGCATTAGTGAAGATTTGGAACAAGCACAAGTTTATTATGATGTTAAAGGCGTACCCGCTCTTAACATTATTGTCATGAAAAAAACCGAATCCGATATAATTCGCACCGTCGACCGAGTACGTGAGTATCTCGACACAATCCCGAAACGGTATGGTGAAGATGTCAGTGTAAGTACGCATACGGATTTTTCGAAATTTGCTCGCATGCGCTTGGGCGTGTTATCGACCAATGGTCTGGTCGGTATTGTTTTGGTCTTTATTTCACTGATTTTGTTTTTACGCCCATCTGTGGCGCTCACCACCACTTGGGGCTTGCCTATTGTTTTTCTCACAGGCTTATTTGCGCTCTATGTATCCGGTGTGACGCTGAATTTAATTTCCATGCTCGGTTTTATTATGGTGTTGGGCATGTTGGTTGATGACGCGATTATTGTCGGCGAGAATATTACCTATCACATGGAAAAAGGCATGACACCGCGAGAAGCAGCGGTGATCGGTTCGCTGGAATTATTTGGACCAGTGACCGCAACCGTAATGACTACGATTGTGGCCTTTCTACCGATGATGTTCATGTCTGGTATGATTGGGAAATTCATTGTAGCGATTCCTATTGTTGTTATCGCGTTGCTATTTTTCTCTTGGTTGGAATCTTTTTTAGTTCTACCCAGTCATGTGGCCACGGTTGCTAATCCAAAATCTCATCCTAAAGAACGTGCTTGGATCAAAGCATTGGAAAATGGCTATGGCAGTGTTTTGGAATTCGCTTTAAGGCATCGTTGGATTACATTAATTCTCACGTTTATAATTTTTGTAGGTAGCATTGGCTTAGCAAAGAATAGTTCGTTTCAGTTGTTTCCTGCCGTGGGTGTTGATCAATACCTAGTGCGTTTGACTGCGCCACCTGGCATTGATCTAGAGCATATGCGTGATCGTATGCGCGCTGTGGATCTTGCCATCAGGGAACGCATCAATCCAGAATTTTTAGAAGCAACAGTATTAAGTACTGGGCAGATTTCCATGGATTCGGGTGATCCTCTAACTCAACGAGGCAGTCGTTTTGGCCAAATTCGTGTGTTGTATCATCCAGCAGTAAGTCGTCCAGAACATGATGCTCTGGATGATATGCGTAAAATCCAAAAAGAATTACCGTCCATGTTTAAAGATTTGGATATTGCGTTCACGGAAATTCGTCCAGGTCCTCCCACAGGTCGCGCCTTGGAAGTCGAAATTATTGGTGACGATGAAGAAGCAAGTGCAGCGGTGGCTGAAGGTTTAATCACGTTCTTACGCAACACAAACGGCGTAACAACGGTTGAGAGTGGGTTGCAGCCGGGCGATAAGGAAGTGCATGTGGTTTTAAACCGTTCACTAGCGGCTTATGCAGGCGTAGATTTATTAACGGCTGCCAGCCACGTGCGCGCCGCGGTTGGTGGTTTACGGGTTGGCACTATTCGTCGTGGCACTGAAGAAATCGACTTAACGATTCGTTTTCCAGAAACCCGCGATCAATTAAAAATGGTCAAACAACTTAACATTCCTAATCAGCGCGGTGGTTTGGTGCCCCTGGCCAAGATTGCCAAGTTTGAAGAGAACGATGGTTACACCACGATTCGTCACATCGGCGGTTTACGCGTGGTGAGTGTGCTCGCAAATATTGATGAAGAACTGATTACCAGTATCGAGCTCAATAAAATTGTCGCTGAGAAACAAAAAGAATGGACCGGAGACAATGCAACTAAGGTTCGTATTAATTATGGTGGTGAAGCGGAAAAGAATGCCGAATCGTTTAGAGGTTTAGCCTTTTCATTTTTATTCGCCATGATTGGTATCTTTTTTATTCTTGCAATTCAATTCAATAATTTAACATATCCTTTTATCGTAATGTCAGCCATTCCATTTGGCGCGATTGGAATTATAGTGAGTTTTTATTTTCACGATTTGTTCTGGCGCCCGACACCACTTTCCTTTTTTGCCATGATGGGTATGGTGGCTTTATCTGGGGTGGTGGTTAACAGTTCACTGGTCTTGCTTGTTTTTATTCAGCGAGCCATTGAAAATGGGATGGATGTGGTGGAAGCAGTCGTGCTCGCCGGTCGACGACGACTGCGCGCCGTGCTTTTAACCGCAACAACGACGGTCGTTGGACTATTGCCTACCGCGTATGGTTGGGGCGGTGGTGATCCATTCGTTGCACCTATGGCATTAGCTTTATCCTGGGGACTTATTTTCGCCACAGTAATTACCCTGGTCGCCATTCCAGCGTTCTTTGTTGCATTCATGTCACTTCGGTCACGATTAGCACGACTATTCAAACGTGGGGAAAATGCATAACGAAGTATTGGGTACCTAAATGGCTTCCTAGTTTTCAATCAATAGGGTGTGTAAATCAAAGTTTGTTGTATATTTGTTCATGACAAAGTCGCTCAAATGTATTGAAAGGTCATGCAATTCGCTACAACTCAAGATTTGTTGTGGCGAAGTTGTTTTATTCGTTTACGGTCATGAGATTGCTTGCCGAAAGCAAGCCGCTGTCATCATAAAATTTTAAACTTGATAGCTATAAAAATACCATTCACTTTTTTTCGCTTTAATTACATCATAAAGTTTTTGTGCATTAACGTTATCAGTGGCAGTTAGCCATTGAAGTCTAGCAGCGCCCTGAGCAATGACAAAATCATAACAATGTTCAATTAATTTCTTGCCTATGCCTTTAGCACGGTATTCCGGTTTTACATAAAGATCATTCATAACACCTACTTTGGCAGTGATGCTTGAAGCAAACGTAAAATAAACCGTAGCAAAGCCGACGACACTGGTTTCATGGCGATAAAGGAATTGACAGCCCATGGGGTTTGATTCAGAAAATTGTGAAAAGAATGCTCGATTGTTTTCATCGGAAATCGAATGAATTTTATAGAACTCCTGGTATTGGCGAATCAATGGTAACAACTCGTCAATGGTATTTGTTGTAACACTTTCAATCATTAGAAAAACCCGGAACCTTAGAATTGAATGACTTATTATACTTTAATTTCGTCTGAATAGTGCAAGCCAAAAACCTGCACCTAAGAAAAATATTCCACTGAGACTGTTTTGCATTCGTTGTGATTGCGATGATGCTAGTAATTTCTGTAAACGCCCCGCGACAATGGCATAAAGTCCGTCAAAAAACGTAGCCAGAAATAAGAAGCTCAGCGAAAGCAGAATGATTTGCTGAGCATAGTTATTCTGATTGCTCGCAAACTGAGGTAAAAACGCACTAAAAAACAAAATGGTTTTTGGATTGCTTAAGGAGACAAAAAAACCACGACTGAACGAACCGATGGCACTTTGTGTGGGTGCTGGCTGATGGTGTCTTATGACGGCGAGTAAATGTTTGATGCCCAAATATAGTAAATAGGCTACGCCTGCCCAGCGCAATAGCTCAAATCCTTTTGAAATGGATTGTACGAAAAAAGTGGTAGCGAATGCTGCAACACTTAATTGAAGAATCATGGCAGAGGAGGTGCCAAGCACGGTTTGTAAACCTCGTTTGTAGCCATGAGAAATACTTGTGGACACGATAATTAATACATTTGGTCCCGGCACAATAATGATTGCCATGGAGACAAGTATAAAACTGTAATATTGAATGCTGTCCATAGGTTGAGCTCACAAAAAATTAAAGTATAAAGTGCCTATTCTTTTTAAAAATTTATCCACCAATCATTTTATTACCAGCCTGATCAAGTACAAAGTTAGCATAATCCGGAGTGACAATTTTGATTGCATCGATATCGTGTAAGGCGCTAGATAGATTAAATTGATTGTGATTATGCGGTAAATATACATAGGTAAATGCATTGCTACCAAAGTCAAGACCAGAAGAATCCGCAACCAAGATTCCATCGACCCACATTTGAAACACGCCCGCTAAGGAAAAATGAAATTCAAATTGGTGATAACTGCCATCGGCTGGGGCAGTGCTGTTTCCGAAAACATCCGTCCAACCGCGCACCCGTGGATAATAAATATCGTTTGAGCTAGTATTGCGTGGTTGCAGGGTGACTTGATCGCCTTGTCCGGGCCAATTAACATTAACTCCGACGGAACTATTGGTAAATAAATAAACAATTTTATGTTCATACAAGCCCATGATTTGTTGACCCGCCGCAATGCGATATTGAAATTGAAGCCAAAATTCCTGTAAGGGCTGATCAAATTGTAAACGCAAAGGAGCACTCATTAGGTTGCGTTCATTGCCATAAACAAGGCTTAAGACATTACCCATGGTGCCATCGGCTTTTAGTGTTTGACGTACATGGGTCAGTTGGGTATTGACTGCGTACTCGTCGACAATTGAGATACCTTTAAAATACCAGCCGTTAAACGTATTACCGAGTGGCGCCTCACTTAAATCGGAAAACCATTGACTGTTAACCAACTGGACGGTTTGTGTGGATGGGTTGGTAAGCGAGTCTGTGACAGTGTTCGTGGTATTGCTGGTGTTAGTATTTTGCTCTTCATTCTGGACCTGCGATTCTACCGGTGGAATAGACACTTGTTTACGCGGTGGGTCATCGTTTGTGCAACTTAATAAGCAGATGCCTAGTGTTATGGCTAAACCCAGTGTAATTGCTTTCATCATATCTCACGTCCATTGTTAATTTGTGATGATTGTTTATTAGTGCATAGTGTAGGGTTAGATCAGGCAATGAAGCAAGTGCTATCGTTTTCGTATATGAGACAGATCTACTTCATAAATAGTAAAATTAAATAATATTTTAGACCTCAAGCTAGAAAATGGCCTCAATTGAGAAAAGCTATATGGGCATTTTTTATTGCAATACAAATTCTAAAGCCGCAGCCACATGAATTTCTGTGGTATCAAATAGTGGAATCGTGGTATCTGTTTGTTGAATTAAAAGGCCAATCTCGGTACAGCCTAATATAATGGCTTGTGCACCCTGATCCTCAAGTGTTTGTATAATTCGAAGATAATGTTTTTTCGATTCCTCAACGATTTTACCAAGACAAAGTTCAGAAAAAATAATTTCATTAATGATTGTTCTATCTTCTTTGTTTGGAGTTATCACTTGTAATTGATATTTTTCTGATAGGCGTCGTTTATAAAAATCCTGTTCCATGGTGAAAGCGGTGCCTAGCAAGCCGACTCTTGTTATTTTTTGGTGTTGCAGCGCTTGACCCGTGGTATCAACAATATTTAAAAGCGGAAC
>JAOUJM010000003.1 GCA_029883265.1 Gammaproteobacteria bacterium | reverse complement strand
AAGTGCTGAAACCGCATTCAAACGCTCCGGTGATATTGAAGGATTTGACCCAGCAATTCACACCGCTGGCGAAGGTTCCATGGCAATGATGAAAACCAACCCATTGGCTCAAACTAGCAGCTATGGCGGCACTTTCGCAGACTTAGACATCGGTGCCAGCACACCCATCGGTTTTGCGAACCTTGGTGTAGCGGCAACAATTCCACTTTACCAAGATGCAAACGGCACCGCCATGAAACGCACAGTCAGCTTTACTGGCAGCATAAGCGCCATGTTCTAATTTTTGAGGCTTATATCAAAAACTTAGAAAGGGTAAGCTCGCTTGCCCTTTTTTTTATCCTGCAACTCGAACAATTTTAATCTAATTTTTTACACGAAAATCTGCTCAGTATGCAAACTAACGGTATCGATAAAGTTTACCTACATCTATACTAACTATAATTCTCCAGCCACTTTTTAATTTGCACTTTGCACGGAAGCTATGCCTTTTTATTGATCTTTGTTCAAGTAAGCGAAAACCTTAGGATAGACTCTGGACAAAGCCTTCGCTCAATAGTAAGGTCAATGCAAGATAATAAAATACAAAACCAAAATGAATTATTTAAGTTTCTTACTCACATTGACGCTGCTTTTATATGCTTTTACTTCTGCAAACGCCACAAGTTTGCAAATTAAAAGTAAAGGCAGTGCAGACCCAATTATCGACGCTAGTGTGATCAATATAAATACGAATGAGTTTAGTGCGAGTGACGAGCAAGGCCGTATTGATATTCACTTTTCGCCTGGAGACAAAATAAAAATTCTCGCACCGGGCTTTGAAACATTGATTGAGGATTTTCAATCTCAGCACGAATTTTTTCTTGAACCCATAAACTATGCAACTCAAGGCCTCATCGTCTACGGTGAGCGAGTGAAAGAAAAATCATCGAAAATTATTCTCAGTGCCGAGGAATTAAAACAAGCGCCTGGAAGTCGGGGAGATCCACTGTTAACAATTCGATCACTACCCGGCGTTACTAGTTTTGGTTCACAATTAAATGTGCGTGGATCGGGCAGCGGATCAAACAATGTTTGGGTCAATGGTTTTACCTTAGAATATTTATATCACTTATTCGACCAAATTGGTTCACCATCAACCATCAATCCTGATTTAGTTAGCGATTTTAATGTTTTCCTGGCGGGGTTTCCGGTGGAATATCCCGATGGCCTCGGCGGCATGTTTGATGTTAAATTGCGCGACCCAAAAACTAATCGTTTCCATAAAAATCTACGTCTGGGCATGAATGAAACCGCGTTTTTGTTCGAAGGACCACTCACAAAAAAAACTAGTTTTTATGCCACGGCCCGTCACAGTAATTTGGATTTGATTTTCACACCAGAGACTATTGCAAAACTCGCCGGAGAAACTGAAAACCTAGTGATAAGCTTGCCCAATTATTATGATGCCCAAGCCTTGTTACACCATAAGTTAAACAATGGCTCCCTGGATTTACAATTTTTTGCAGCGGGCGATAACGTCACAGCAGAAATTAATAATGCTGGCAAACGTAATCCACAAATCAATGGTTTGTTTGATATTGACATGCATTACCAAACATTAGGATTGAATTGGCAACAGAAACTCAATCCTAAGCTACGCGCACAAACTATTTTTGAAGTACGTCATGTGCGACAAAAACAGCAAATTGGTGCCGATCAAAATGGCCCGCTTTATAGCAAAGCAACAGAATACCGCGCTACTTGGCATCCGCAACTCACTTGGTTTTCATCCCGACAAAACGAATATCGCTTCGGCTCTGAAATTGCTTATGCGCGTTTCCCAGTGGATCTAAACAACAAAGCTGCCGGTGTGGCTGGCGAATACACACCACGAACCTTGCGCGAAACGATCGCTTTAAAAGATACCTTACATGCAATCGGTGCCACACCCTACATCAAACAGCGGCGTCAATGGACTCAACAACTCACCACGATTATTGGATTACGCTACTCAAAAATTCGTGCCAGCGATGGCGTTGACTTAAATGATTTTTCTCCAAGAGCTTCTGTTGAATATCAAACACTTTTAGGGCCTTTGCTAACGGCAAGTTGGGGACGTTATGTGCAAATGCCAGGTGAAATACAATTGCTACCTGATTATGGCAATCCCTATTTAACATTTAATCGAGCAGAACACCGGGTTTTGGGTTTACAACAAAAACTTAATCCCAATTGGCATTTGCAAGTCGAAGCCTATCACAAGCCGATGAACAATTTAGTGGTGCACAATACCACGCTCACACCGCGATACCTCAATCAAGGTGAAGGTGAAGCCTATGGTTTTGATATTTTGCTCAAGCGCCGCCAAAGCAATGGTCGTATGGGATGGCTGGCCTATTCATTTAGCCACTCGCAACGCACACACCTATTAACACAAACCACGAGTACTTTTAGCGGCGACATACCGCATAATCTGACGTTAATTTGGGCTCAACCCTTACCCGGAACATGGCGGCGTTGGCAATGGGGATTTAAATTCAATATTCGTTCGGGTCGCGCTTACACACCGGTAATTGCCGCGGATAAATACTGTTATAGCGAAGTTTTGGCTGGCGATCCTGACCCTAAATGCGATGATCAATCGATTGATCCGGCCAATGAGGATGTGTTTTTAGTACCTACTTATGCTAAACCAGCAAACCAAACACGAATGCCGATTTATTACAAATTGGATATTCGTATTGAACGGGAAATACGCTTTAATACCTGGCGTTTAAAACTTTATGCAGACATTCAAAATCTCACCGCACGAGAAAATGTGGTAGCCTTCAATTACGGCCAATATTTTGAAAATATTAATAATCCCAAGGCAATAAAAAATCCAGGCATTGCATTTCCTTTTTTAGGTTTAGAAGCCATTTTTTAACATCGACTACAAATATACTAATCCTTAAATGGATAATTTCTAAACAATTCGAAAAATGTAAAGTTACCGCAGAAAAGTGCCGTAATCACTCTACCCATATTAATTAATGCGTTCCCAGGAGTGATGAAATGAAAAACCTAAGCTTTTTTGTCATAATGGCTGTTATTTTTACTTTGTACGCCTGTGGCTCAGACCCCAGCCAATCAAACTTTAAAATAGTCGTTACCGATGACACCCCCTCATCAAAAGCCAGCGTGGAAAATAGCGTAGCCACAGGTCCAGTGACGTTTACCGATGGCAGCACTATTTTTACAGTAACTGAGGCACGCGCCAACATTCGAAATATTGAATTCGACACCAGTGCCGACTCAGCCAATCCAGGTACAACCCACGCAATTAACGGCCCATTCGTTATGAACCTACTAACTGGTGCTGCTGAACCAAGTTCTATTATTTTTACACCCCCAGCCGGTACATATAATCGAGTGGATGTACGTTTGGATGATGCCGATCTTAGCGATGGTGTTTTGGCCGACGGTGACGAATTACTAAATAACACCTTGGTGATCAAAGGCACACATGATTATGGCGCCGGTGGAAATTTTTCAATAATTCTGAAATTCAATGAAGACGTGCGTTTCGAACCCGCCGCTGGAATCACCATTAGCGAAGATGGTGGAGCTTCGGTTGAATTGGCTTTAAATGTGAGTGATTGGTTAGTCGTTGATCCAGTAGGCGCACCCAATGTTGCGCTTGATTTGACATCCTGTTTCGGCACAGACATTACCTTAACCGGCAATGATTTTGTACTCGATGATACTGCGGGAACAACCTGCAATTCCACCGATGTAGAAAATCTAATTAAAACCAACATGAAAAACATGTACGATTTTAGTTCCTAAATAAAACAATGAATAAATGAAAAGTCGGTTATCACTAACCGGCTTTTTTATGTGCTCGACAAAAGAAACGCAAGCCAAGTTGTCGTCACAGGCGGTGCATCAGCAAATCCATCACCATCAGCATCATAAGAAATAAGCAATTGGTCTTGATCAGCTTCAATGCTTACGGATGAATTGGCCGCACCATTAATGGAGAGACTTACACTAAACTGTGGCTTTCCACCCGTGCCTGCGGTACCAAACCAAAAATCATATTCACCACTATAATTCGCTTCAATATTAATTTTTCCACCGATAACTAAGGTATCCATTTCCGCATTGACACTCCCCTCATATGTGCCACTCGTATAAGTATAATGCGACTGCATCGAATGAAACTTGGTTTTACTTGCAATACCTTTATCCGTCACAACACAGTAAGAACTATTATTCAGGTTCTTACTTACACCATTGGCATCTTTGTCAATTTTGTAATGAAACAAGGCTTGTTGCGTGGTGATTATATTGGTGGTGCTATCACTTATCTGCAATTGATCAATCGCATAATCATATTCAAAACTACAAACACTATTACATACTGCAGTCGCCTCTAAATCAGCAGCATCATAATTATTAACAATACGTGTCGTGCTCTCACCATTAAATTCAAGACTACCCAATTTGCAAGCCTTCCATTCTGTACCGCTAAAATCACCGGCGTGGTGTTGTGTCGTGCCAAAGTTCATTGCTTGCCACTTTTTAATCATGCTACCACCGCCAGCGCAGGCTTGCTCATCAGCGCCACTGCCCTGGTCAACATTAGCTGCAAAATTGCTTGATGGGCTAAAGCTCAAAATCGAACCAACAAATAAATTGCCATAGGCTAACTTTAGAATCGATTGATGATTCTCCGTGGTAATTGCCAAGAAATGATTATTATTCGAAACAGCGTCACAGGCTTGTGTGCTCAGTTTTGCCGTTTGCGTGGATAAGGCTGGTGAATCGGCAGGACCTGTACAACTATTAAATAACAGGGTCATGACTAACAACATCGTGAGGTACGGAATCGTTTGTGGTTTCATAATTCACTCCTTTGGAATATTTGTTTTTTTATACGTCCATCAAGTGAATCACATATAACAGAATCTTACCCCAAGATAAACAGCACGAATTGTACTTCCCTGATAGCATCAAGGAAGATGGGTGCTGGAAAAAATCGAAGCATGTCTGCTTAATGAACTATACTATTGCGTTTCAGACAGCTTCATTAATCATCAGCAAACTAAGCTTGGCTTAGTGACTAGTAGGGAGGCTCATATGCGTGTTGTTTTACTCGGTGCACCCGGTTCCGGCAAAGGCACCCAAGCAAAAAAATTGGTCGATAAATATCAAATTCCTCAAATTTCAACAGGAGACTTATTGCGTGCTGCCGTTGCCGCCAACACACCACTAGGTCAGCAAGCCAAAGCCTTGATCGAATCTGGGCAACTAGTATCCGATGAGCTGGTTTTAGGCATTATCAGAGAACGTTTAGCCGAAAGTGATGCACAAAAAGGCTTTATTCTTGACGGTTTTCCTCGCACCTTGGTGCAGGCCGACGCACTCGACCAAATGCTAACGGATATTGGCACCAGCATTGACGCTGCAATACTTTTTGATGTCGATCCCGAGCTAATTATTCAACGCATTGTTGGACGTCGCACTTGCAGCGGTTGTGGCCAAATGTATAACACCTTTTTTCAGCCACCTAAGGCCGAAGGTAAATGTGATAAATGCAGCGGTACTCTTGAACAACGCGCTGATGACACCGAAGAAACTATTCGTGAACGCCTCAGAATCTATGAGGAGCAAACCGCGCCACTGATCAACTTTTATGGCAAGCAGGACAAAGTGCAAACCGTGGCCAATGAAGGTGGAATCGACGGTATTTTTAACTCAGTCTGTGAGATAATGGATAAATTAGCGACACCTGCTTAATTTACTATTTCACAGAGGAGTTGTTTCGTGTCTGAATTTAATCAAGGGGCGTTTCCGGTTATCCGCAAACGCCGCATGCGTTTTAATGAGTTCAGTCGCCGTTTGATGCGCGAAAATCGCCTGACTAGCGATGACTTAATTTTTCCAGTATTCGTCTTAGAAGGTAAAGGCCAGCGCGAAGCGGTGCCGTCAATGCCCGGAGTGGAACGCATGAGTATCGACGAATTGCTGCGCGAAACTGACACCTTACAACAGCTCGGCGTTCCTGCCATGGCCTTGTTTCCGGTCACACCTATGGAAAAGAAAAGTCTGGATGCGGCGGAAGCCTTTAATCCCGATGGCTTGGCACAACGAGCGGTGCGCGAGCTTAAAGCCAATTTCCCTGAAATGGGCATAATCACTGATGTTGCACTCGATCCGTTCACCACTCATGGCCAAGATGGCCTGATTGATGATAAAGGCTATGTCATGAATGATGAAACGGTGGAAGTTCTTGTAAAACAAGCGCTTTCCCATGCTGAAGCAGGCGCGGACATAGTCGCACCCTCAGATATGATGGACGGACGCGTCGGCGAAATCCGCGCAATCCTGGAAAGCAACAGCCACCGCAACACACGTATTCTTGCTTATTCAGCCAAATATGCCTCGGCTTACTACGGCCCATTCCGTGATGCTGTCGGATCTTCGGCCAATCTAGGGGGGGGTAATAAATACAGTTATCAAATGGACCCCGCTAACAGCGACGAGGCTTTACACGAAGTTGCGCTCGACATCCAGGAAGGCGCGGATATGGTCATGGTCAAACCCGGCATGCCTTATCTTGATATTGTTCGTCGGATTAAAGATGAATTTGGTGTGCCCACCTTCGTCTATCATGTGTCCGGCGAATACGCCATGCTCAAAGCCGCAAGTCAAAATGGTTGGCTGGACGAAAAAGCCGTGGTACTGGAAGCCATGGTCTCGATGAAACGCGCAGGTGCTGATGGTATACTCACCTACTACGCCAAAGACATTGCCCAGTGGCTAAAACAAGCGAATTAATGAAAAAAGCCGGTAATTTATCCGGCTTTTTTCATAAAATTAACACAGAAATCTTCCAGTATTTTTATTGCGGTATAAATTAAGACTCGATTAAGCCAGAATAGCAATAATTTTGTATACACTAATAACAATTTCATTTTTGCGGGGAAGAGCACATGAAACATCCACTCAAATGGTTTACTTTTTCAGTCAGTTTTTTCTTATGTAGTTTTTTACTTCAAACAGCCATGGCTGGTGGTTTTAGCCAACTACCCCGAGCACTCGGCCCATTTGAATTAGGTATGTCGGGTGAACAATTTGAAAAGCTAAGTGGTTTAAAACCGGAACCCTGTCCTATTTGCATCAAGAACGAAAACTTTGCGACCTTGAATGCCAAACAAGTTCAACGTCACGTTAACTCAGTGGATATTGGTGAAGGCGTCGATTTCTTTTTTTACGAAAACAAGCTTTATCATATTGCAGTATCACCGGCAAATAAAGACGTCTATGTCAGCAAACAAGAATTCAGTCAGATTTTCGGTGCTGATGGAAAACTTGAAGATTTAGGTAATGGAACCGTGCAAATGAAATGGGAAGATTCTAATACGGTTTTAACATTGAACTATCGCAAAGAAGCCAACGAAGTTTTCGCCGTTAATTATTTTGACTGGAATGCTAAAGAAGAACGCGATTGGCGCGAATCTTTGTTATTTGAAAATAATAATTTGAATTTTGAGAGCACCGCCAATTTAGCGGGGCCTTAATTGAAAAACAGATTGATACGGAATTTCAATCTTTTTTTTTTACACATTAGCCGACTAGCGCTCATTCTTCTTTCTTTCTCTTCTTATACCAGCGCGCTAGCCGGCTATATTCAATTGCCATCCAGTGGTGAAACTCAATCATATGCATTAAACGATGATGCAGGACTGCACGGCCAGGCTTGGCCTAATCCACGTTTTATCGGAAATGGCGATGGCACATTAAGCGATCAACTCACCGGTCTAATGTGGCTAGTCGACGCAAACTGTGCCCATACATCCGGGTTTTTAAGCGGTGGCGGCACGCATAGTTTGGAGGTGGCGAAAGGTTTTGTCGCACAACTCAATCAATCCGCCTTAGCGCAACCTTGCAAAGCTTACAGCGCCAACTACACTGATTGGCGCTTACCCAATGCTGCAGAAATTTTTAGTCTCATGCCCGCCGGTCAAGCCAGTGAAAACGGTATTGTCGATTGGCTAAATAATCCGCCCGATCATTCCAAAGGCTTCGAGAACGTTAACACAAATAACAGCGTACGAGTTTGGACCGAAAACTTTTCGAATAATCAGACTATGAATGATATCACCTGGATAGCCAATCTCATTGATGGTCACTTGCAGGCGGACAAACGTATTAATCCAGACCCAAACGCCCACAATTTTATATTTAGCGCCGTGCGCATTAACAATGCCGCGCAAAAAACCCCGCTACATTTTCCCACTAATGATGAAACACTTGCAGATATTCATGAAAGTAAAGGAGTGTTGTGGCCACAACCACGATTTTTTGAACGAGCGCCAGGAATCATTCTCGACCGTTTAACCGGCTTGGAATGGATGAGCAATATTGAGTGCTTGAATCAAGCCCTTCACGATTGGTCAAGTGCGCTTGCACAAGTGAATGTACTCAACCAAGCGCAAATCGCTATCAATAAATGTCAGCTATCAGCAATTAAAACTGACTGGCGACTACCAAATATTCGAGAACTAAGTAGTTTGCTCGATTATAGTGTTTATCAATTTGCCTTGTTACCTGTGATACATTCAACAAACTATGACTCGGGTTTCTTTTGGAGCAGCACCAGTGCGAATCGAGAGAGTGATGCCGCTTGGAGTATTGCGCTGGGCTTACCTAGTAATATTAATGCACGTCAAGCAAAAACCAGTGCGGGTTTAGTCTGGCCCACTCGCAATGCTGATGCGTATGTTGATATCCAAGTCACACCTGTCGTTTTGCATCTCAATGCAAAACACCCGCAATCGCAACAAACCTTTACCGTTAAAAATACAGGACAGGATCATTTGATTATTGATTCGATAAAACTCAGCGATCGAGATAATTTTTCGATTAACCAAGATTATTGCAGTCAACAAATAATCGCTAGCAAAGAAACTTGCACCATTTCACTGAACTATCATGAACAAAAGCTTGCGATTCGCGCCAAACTAACTATTAAAAGCAACGCCATCGCAACACCAACAAGCATCGCTTATTTAGACAATCATCCTGCAGACTGGGACAACAGCTTAAACGAAAATTGTTTTATCGCCACTGCCGCTTATGGCTCCTATTTTTCCCCTCAAGTGAAAGTATTACGCAAGTTTCGTGATCAGATTTTACTGAATTCTAGCGCGGGCCATCGCCTGGTAGAGTTTTACTATCAATATTCACCCGCTGTCGCGGCTTTTATTCAAAACTCTAATCTGCTAAAAGCAATTGTGATTGCCTTGCTCACGCCACTGGTTTATGCTTTACAACATCCCTTGAGTGCGATCCTGCTACTAAGCATTGTTGTACTTTTTTACCAACGACAACATTTGACTCTCCTAAAGTAGCCTATGCGTACTCAAACCATACACCTCAATATTTTGTTTTTTCTTGCCTTAGTTAATTGCGAGTTAGCTGCAAACGAAATTGATATGCAACTTATTCCCGCAGGCATATTCACCATGGGCAGCGAAGAAACAGACAATAAAAATCGTGCCGCAGAATTTGGCAGTGAAAAACCCTGGTATGCTGACGAAAAACCCGCGCGTAAAATCAATCTTCCCGCTTTTTATATTGATAAATATGAAGTCAGCAATGAACAGTATCGAGAATATATTTTAAAAAACCAAAAACAACCCACTAAATTTTGGTTAGAAAAAGGTTATCATTATAGTTTTGACCTGGAGCGTTTACAGCAAGCGCCCATGAATATTTTAAAAAAAATGGCCTCTACATTATTGCAGTTGGATATGGATACCCGCCACATGAATCAGCAACAACTAGTCGGCGCTATTCTTTCGCATTACAATTATTTTTCCAGCTTGCCAGTCACTTTCATTAGCTGGCAAGAAGCAGCGGATTATTGCCAGGCACAAGGCAAACGCTTGCCAAGCGAAGCCGAATGGGAAAAAACAGCACGAGGTGACTCACAACAACGCTTTGTCTGGGGCGAACAGTGGGAACCAGGCTTAGCCAATATCGGCGAGGAAGAATGGCCCATGGGTGTTGCGCCTGTTGGCTCATATAAAACCGACCAATCTCCTCATGCGGTATTTGATTTAGCTGGCAATGTGTCTGAATGGACTAACGATTGGTATCAAGCATACCCCGGCAGCGACTACGTAAATAAATTTTATGGTCAAAAACATAAAGTCGCTCGCGGTGGTGGCTGGAGCGCAGAAGGTCACTATGCATTGGAACTTTATTATCGCGCCGCTTATCGCATTAACCTCAATCCCGATCGACGTTATAACGATGTCGGTTTTCGTTGCGCCAAGGATGCTATAAAATGAACAAGCCTTTTGCTGAATCCTGTGTGCAAAATCGTAAACCGATCGAAGCGGTTTTAATCAATGAATTAGACAAATGTCATACGGTTTTGGAAATCGGTAGTGGCACAGGCCAACACGCTGTTTATTTTACCGAAACCATGCCGCATTTATTATGGCAAACCTCCGACCGAAGTGAATATCACCAAGCCATTCATGCGTGGATTCAAGACGCCAAACAACAAAATGTTTTGCCGCCGTTACATTTGGACGTGTGCAGCGATCAATGGCCCGATACTCAATATGATGCCGTGTTTAGTGCGAACACTTTACACATCATGTCGCAACAACAAGTGCAATGTTTTTTTAAAACAATTCGTCAGGTTATGAAAGCGAATAGTAAACTATGCGTCTATGGTCCGTTCAATTACAACGGCGCGTACACCAGCGATAGCAATGCACAGTTCGACTTATGGTTAAAACAACGTGACCCATTGAGTTGCATTAAAGACTTCGAATGGATTAACAGCTTGGCTATAGAGTCGAACTTAGCACTACATAAAGACCACCCAATGCCGGCTAATAACAGACTATTAACCTGGATTATGTCAAACTAACTATCTTTTTATATCGCTACTACAGTGTGAACAGTAGACCACCACTAGCATACATTCTTATATGCAAATACCACAATGCAAAATGAATAATCCAACCGGGGACGAAGAACTACACGAACACCTATCAAATATGATATTTATTGCTCAGCATTTTCAACCTATGTTAAAGCGACAACATTTTCGCTGACTCCATAAACAATGCGGATTAAGTTGAATTCGTCAGCAACACCATGGCGGTCGCACAAGACACACTGATAACTTTAATATTTTGAAAGATGCGATAAATGATAATCAGGGCCATTTGAATTCTACCAGCAATCGACTCAAATCGATTGACCAATTAGGCGTGAATTTATTCACCAATCCAAATTTCGACACCAACACTAGTGGCTAGACTGCAACGACCGCAGCCGCTATTCATATAGCTGCAAGTAGCGCACCCAATGGCGCAACAACAGTTGCAAATTCTGCAGCGACATTTGCTGCCACATACCAAGACACTGCTTATTTTTGCAGACCCAGGGAACGAACAATGCACAAGTGAACGAATCGATGTTTTATACGAACGGTATTATACGCGTCAATCAAAACAACCGAGATTCCTGGATTTCAGTCGACGCTATTTGTTTTACAGCCTTACCTTTAATTTTTATTTCCCAATACAGCTTCATAAAGCTGCATCGAATTTATTTGAAACCCCACAAATCACGAATCACAGAAAACACATGTGTATTGTCATTCACTGACGAAAAATACTCAGCACCTTTACCCATGGCGCTTAACGGTACCGGCACGCCCGTATGGCCCTTCGTACTCCAACTCACATAAAAGCTCTTACCTTGTTTATCAATAAACTCCACAGCATTTTTTAGCGTTTCTATTTCATCTTCATCAACTCGCATACCGCCAGTTTCATGATCGGCTGTAACAATGAGCAAGGTATTCGGATTATCTTCGACAAAGGTTCTCGCTAGCCCCACTGCGAGATCAAAGTGATACGTGTTCTCCATGGCTTGCTTAGCATTATTTTGATGAGCCGCCCAGTCGATTTGCCCGCCCTCAGCCATTAAGAAAAAACCATTTTTATTTTTACTGAGAATAGCCAAGGCCTTCTCCGTCATCAGTTTTAAATTAGGACTGTGTGGCACATCCATGCCTTTATCCGCAAACAAACCAATCAGCTTGTTTACTTTTGTTTCATCGACTTTTTCAAGCTCTACCTTGTTGGAAACATATACGAATGATTTTTGTTTAAATGTGTTAATCAAATTTCTAGCATCATTGCGATGACCTGGTTTTTCATAACGCCCGCTTTCACGCTTTGGCAAAAAATCATTTTCACCACCGCCTAATAGCACATCCACATCACTGGCAGATAATTGCTCGGCAATCGTTGTCATTTGCTTTCGATGTTTAACATGCGCAACAAACGCGGCTGGTGTGGCATGAGCAATCTGTGTGGTTGTCACCAAACCAACGGACATGAACTTCTCTTTGGCAAGCTCAGTTAAATTCTTCCTCGGCTTACCCTCTTTATCCAAGCCAATAACATGATTATGGGTCTTAATACCGGTAGCAAAAGCCGTTGCGGAAGCAGCAGAATCAGTGACCCCATCCAAGGAATCGGTTTTTATTTGCGTTTGAATAGGCAGCCTATCCATGACCAGTTTTGCTGGCTGGTGCAGATAGAATCGGGTTGCCGCGTCTCGTTGCACCCGTCCCATGCCATCACCAATCATTAAGATAACATTGAGCGGGGCATCACTCGCTTTACTATTTATTAAGCTAGATTGGTCCGCTACACAAACGAACGAGAAGAAAAGCAAGAATAATATAATTAGATGACGCATAACTCAGCCTCGATTTCGATTTAGGCTGAGTATATCGTTTTAAATTAGATCAGGGAAAAGTGTGTGCGTGAATTATGAACCACTATTCGTTGCTTGATCATCTTGGGTATTTTTTTCCACCCAATGCTCACCTTCAGGACGGGTTTCTTTTTTCCAGAATGGTGCACGATGTTTCAAATCGTTAATAATAAAGCGGCAAGCATCAAACGCAGCAGAGCGATGTTCCGACCACACACCGACTAAAACAATGGCTTCATCGGGTTGGATGTCACCCACGCGGTGAATCACAAACGCATCCATCACATCCCAGCGATCCAAGGCTTCCTGGCAAACACGTTCAAGATGTTTTTCAGTCATACCGGGATAATGATCCAGATACATGGAAGCAATGCCGTCTACGCCTTCATTAAAATCCCGCATGGAACCAATAAACGTGACCGAACCACCATGTTTACCCGCAGGGATGTTGGCATCCTGGTAGTTTTTCATTTCCACCCAGGGGTCAAAGTTTTCAACTTGGACAACGACTTTCACCCTTAGCCCCCCGTGACTGGCGGGAAAAACGCTACTTCGTCACCCTCATTGAGTACATGAGAAATATCCGTGTACTCCATGTTCACAGCGATTAAAGTATTGTTGGGTAAATCATCACTAGAAACTTGCGCCCAAGCATCCTTAACGCTGGCACCATCAGCCAATTCTAAACTATCATCGGCTTTACCCATACGGTCGCGCATACTCGCAAAAAATTTGACTGTAATTTTCAACAAGCTTCCCCTTAATCTTCGTCGCGGCGCCAGGTACCTGACTTACCACCGGATTTTTCCATTAATTGCACATCGGTAATACGCATACCGCGATCAACTGCTTTACACATATCATAGACCGTTAACAAGGCCGTTTGTACCGCGCACAAAGCTTCCATCTCGACTCCTGTTTGGCCATTGCATCTAACACTGCATCGGCAGTAGACACTGTTAGATTCAGGCTCAGCAGTCAAATCTAATTCAACATTTGTTAATAATATTGGGTGACACAGCGGCACTAAATCTGGTGTACGTTTAGCCCCCATGATTCCAGCGACACGTGCAATGCCTAACACGTCACCTTTTTTATGGTTCCCTTCCATGATTAACTTCAGGGTATCGGCTTGCATATAAATGCGACCTTCAGTCACCGCCTCACGCTGGGTAATATCCTTCATGCCAACATCCACCATATGGGCTTCACCGGCAGCATTAAAATGGGTCAATTTATCAGACATAGCTTGAACTCTCTCGCTCGCATTCGATGTGAATTGCTATAGAAAAATACTAGAAAGGTTGGTGATTGTCACACTTTTTAAGCGTTTTCTAACCACCAATCTGGGTCATACTGACACGACCTTGAAACTTGACCGTGGATTCACGCATAGCCGACTTCTTCTTCGACTCAAAACCATCACGTGCTTTATCTTTAAAAGCTCGACGGAAAGTAGACACAATATCTTCATCAGAACAACCGTCTCGCAATTGCTCGAATACACTGAACTCTTGATCAGAATAGAGGCAATTACGTACGCCACCATCTGCAGTAACTCGAATTCGTGAACAATTACCGCATAAGCTACGTGTGAATGCAGGAATAATAGCAATTTTACCCTTATACGATGGTACTTGAAAAATATGATGTTCTGTTCGAGTGCCTGAGGCGGGTTGAATTAATGGATAGCGTTCTTTTAAACGCTTAATCATAGTCTCTGCGCTGAGAAAATATTCCCCAGTTTCCCAGATTTGGTGTGCATCAAACGGCATAAATTCAATAAAACGAACCGTTAATGCTTTGTCTTTGGTCATTTCCGTGAACTTAAACAATTCATCATCATTAAAGCCGCGCATAACAACCGTATTAACCTTAACCCGCGGAAAACCTAATTGCAGAGCCAATTCAATACTTTCTAAAACCTTGTCTTCGCCTGGACGACGGGTAATATCTTTAAATTTTTGTTCTTCTACTGTGTCCAGACTGATATTGATGCCGGTCAGACCTGCATCACGTAGAGCTTGTGCATATTTAGGAAAAATAATTCCATTAGAGGTTAAATGTACTGCTTGAATACCTGGTGTGTTTGCCGCACCTTCAACCAGTTTAACAATATCCTTGCGTACCAGAGGTTCACCACCAGTAAAACGTACTTTTTTCACACCCATGCGGGCTAGTACATCGATTGTTCGAAGAATTTCATCAGCACTCAGAATCTGCTCACCGTTTTTGAAGTCCACGCCTTCTTCCGGCATACAGTAAGTGCAACGTAAATTGCATTTTTCAGTTACAGCGATACGAACGTAATCGAATGTACGTCCAAATGTATCTTGTAGTGGCGCAAACGCATCTGGACGCGTGCTCAATCCATTTTGATCAGCGTCCTGCGGCAATGCCACGCCTTTCCCCTGACCGTAGTTCCCATTCATAAACACTTCCACACCCCCGAGCCGTTTATCTCAGTTACATTAGCCATATTCGAACTGCCGCTTGGCTTTCCTTGTCATTGTTGGCTGGGTATAACCACCCCATTTGAATAACCTAGTATTCCCCTATACTTTTAGATTAACTCAAAGTCGCCTATCTTACAAGAAATCCACTTAAGTTAAAACACAAAACGTTCGTTTTTTAACCTAAGCTACTGATTCGTATTAGTTTACTACAATCAGCATGGATTAATCTAATTATTCTATAGTTTGAAGCTACCCATCCCCATACTATAAATATAGTGACTTCTCAGGTAATATCGTACCCCCCATTTATTTATTAAGGATTAACAACCTAGCGCATTTACTAAAATATTTTTAGATTTGCTAAGATGCTCGGCTAGATTGATTATAAACGAACAAAAGCACCCAAGGTTTACAAGGAAACACCTCGAATGAGTATAGAATTTGGACAGTGGAAAACACTTCCCGCCCTACCTATCGCCCGCTCCCACCCTGCCGTGGTGAGCTACAAAAACAAAATTTATGTTTTTGGTGGCGGCGGACCCAATTTCCTAAGTCTCGATAGCAGCTATGTCTTTGACCCGGCAGTTGCTCAGTGGCAGGATTTGCCTGCCATGCCGAGCAAGCGCTCGGGCACGGCGGCTTTTGTTGTCGATGACAAAATCTACGTGCTTGGTGGTGGTTTTAAAAAACCCGATGGCAATTTCCAATTTCTGACTACCGTCGAAGTATTTGATCCAAATAATGAAACTTGGGAAACCAGCGTTTCCTTATTACAGCCACACGATTACCCCGCAGCAGCATTCATGGACGGATATATTTACATCCTCGGTGGTCATCACCCAAAGGCCTGTTTAGGAGGTCCCAAAACCGATCCTGGTTTTGACTTCTGTGAGCGCTGGCGCCCCGGTGAGACGAGTTGGCAAACACTTGCTGCATTGCCGACCCCAAGGTTCGCAGCAGCTGCATTCGTACATGAGGCTCGAATAATGGTCAGTGGCGGTGTTGCTTTCACGCCTGAAGGTTTTAATAATTTTGATTTCTTCGAAACTTATTCTTCCCAAAATAATCAGTGGATAAAAGACCCTAGATTTAAACTACCTTGGCCAGCAGCCGGTCATGGTTTGTGGAATACAGGCGAACATGTGTTATTTTTTGGCGGTTATAGTACAGACAATATTCACGCACGTGCTATTGCATTTTCCTATGCGACTGGCGAATGGCTGGCGATACCGGATATGCCTTTGCCAAGAGCGGCAATGGGTTATACACAAATAGAACAAACACTTTATTTAGTCGGCGGCTGG
Organism: Gammaproteobacteria bacterium; assembly: GCA_029883265.1. GTDB lineage: Bacteria > Pseudomonadota > Gammaproteobacteria > S012-40 > S012-40 > JAOUJM01. Next base: position 39,979 of record JAOUJM010000003.1, on the reverse strand, counting down.
GCCGATGATGGACGGACACCTTTGGATTCCGTTGTTGCATATGAGTGGTAGACAAGATTATGAGAGGAAAACGCAATGGCTGATATGACAGACGATCAAATGTGGCGTTACAACCGGCAAATGATGTTGCCGCAAATCAATTATGAAGGTCAGGAAAAATTACTCGAATCGCGTGTATTTATTTTAGGTGCAGGCGGCTTAGGCTCACCCGTGGCGATTTATCTGGCGACCAGTGGCGTAGGCCATTTAGTTATTTCGGATTTTGATAAAGTTGAAATTACCAATCTTCAACGCCAGATCTTGCACACGGAAGCAGACGTTGGACGGGAGAAAGTCGTCTCAGCCAAAGAAACTCTTGCGGCCTTAAGCAGCGACACACAGGTCACAATTATTAATCACAAACTAGAAGGCGACGAGTTAGCGGAACAGGTTCGTTTAGCGGATGTTGTGGTCGATACTACAGACAATTTCAGTTCTCGTTTCGCTTTGAACCGCTGCTGTGTTGCAGAGAAAACACCGCTGGTTTCTGGCTCAGTCATTCGCATGGAAGGCCAGGTTACGGTTTTCCGACCCGATTTGGATGATGAAGGTCCTTGCTATCATTGTTTGTATAAAGAAAGCGATGAGTTAGGTGAAACTTGTACCGATAATGGCGTAGTTGCGCCGGTTGTGGGAATTATTGGCACTATTCAAGCCACTGAAGTTTTAAAAGTGTTAATGCGGATTGGTGAGGATTTGCATGGACGACTGCTTTTACTCGATGCATCAACCATGGAATGGCGCTCGCTTAAATTGAAAAAGGATCCTAATTGTCCAGTGTGCAGCTAGCTATTTAACATGGCAGGTTAAACACAAACTACTTGCCGTGTTGCCTGTTAACACATTGGATTGACTCGGATCACGCTGCCCCACCCGTAGAAAACTAGGAATTAATTCTCCGGTTGCTACGTTGTTCTGCTTCACACCATGAGGATCATGACAGGAGCCACACTCCACTTCTAAACCATCACCGGTGTCATACAATCGGACTTCACTAGGATCGGCATGCCGGTTGCCATTGGTATCAAAAAATGCAATACGGCCCTTAACTACATCCGGCTCGTTATAATCGATACGGGCTGCGCTGAAATCTGATGGATATTTCACACCAATTGGATGGTCATCGGTTAAGTCATTATAAATTTTTTGCAAGTTATCAGTACCGGATACAGGAGGCGTTTGTGCGTCCGCACCGGCAGAATGGCCGTATTTACCGCCAATAACAAAGACACCAAAATCTGGGCCAATAGCCGTGGTTCCACCGTTATGACAAGAAAAGCATTCTCCATTCGATGTAGTACCTTCATTTAGTCCACCACCGGTACCTGTATCATTGAATGCCGAATGATTACCTGTGGTCATGCCTAATTGATTATCAGCCCAAGCATCGAGAAAAGAATCGTTTTCACTGGTTTCCTGAAGCACACTATAACCGGCACGATGCGTACTACTCATTTGAGTAGGCATATTAATTATTGAATCAATCGCTGTTGCGCCGTCATGGCAGGATAAACAGGTTAGAGAATTTGGTCCAGGTTGACCCACGCTCTCGCCACTTAAGGAATTTGCGGCACCGGAGACAGAGCCGCTACCGAAAACTTGGTAGGTTCGATTAATAACCGTTCGATTCCATAGGGGTGCAGCGACTGTTGAGTTTGCACCATGAGGCGTATGACAGTAGACGCACACTTCATAATAATTATTGCGCAAATCGTTCATCTGGGCTTGGAATGAGGTGTAGGACATCGTGAGGTTATGCCGCGATTTGACAATACTGTCTATCGCTTCTGCTTGAGAACTGGTGTCCCAACCATCCGCCGACACGGTTTTCAAATCGATCAGACTTACAATCCCTAGTGCAGCACTAAGTATAAGCGCGGCGATTACACTATGTTTCCAGCTAACTATATTTCCCATGGAAGCGGGTCATCCTCCCTAAACCCAAAGCATTGGAGCCAAACTTTGGACTTTACGGAACCGACTGCATACTGTCAATGTGAATCAGGGAATCGTCACAATTTTTTGAGTTTCAAGCCTTTATTGCTATGTATCAAATGAAAATTGGTTTTAGCGACTACCCAATATGAATGCCCCAGGTATAATACGCCCTCTAGTGAAGGAGTAAGATATGATTTCCATCAAAGGGCTGAAAAAAACCTACCTCTCAGGAGCCACGGCGGTTAATGGCGTGGATCTGGAAATAGGAGCTGGCGAAATTCTTGCCCTACTCGGCCCCAATGGTGCCGGTAAAACCACCACTATAAAGGTCGCAACCACTCTCAGTGGCTTTGATGAAGGTGAGGTACTTGTTGCCAGTCATAATGTCGACTCGGCACCGGAGTTAGTACGCCAAGCTATCGGTTATGTGGCTCAGGAAACGGGCATCGATTATTTTCTCACCGGCCGAGAAAATATGCGCTTGCAGGGCCAGCTTTATCACATGACTAAAAGTGATATTCGCCAACGCATAGATGAGTTAAGTCAATATTTCAAAATTAATGACGCACTGGATAATTTGGTGTCGACTTACTCGGGAGGTAACCGTCGAAAACTGGATATTGCCTGCGCTCTGATTCATCGTCCCAAAGTTTTATTTTTAGACGAGCCGACTTTGGGTTTGGATACGCAAAGTCGTCAAGACTTATGGCGCTATATCCGCCGCATCAACGAAGATTTGGGATTGACCATTTTATTAACCACACATTATCTAGAAGAAGCAGACAAGCTCGCACATAAAGTCGCAATCATTAATCAAGGCCAAATTAAAATCATCGACACGCCATTGGCCTTGAAACAATCAATTCAAGGCGATGTAGTCAGCATTTCGTTTGTTAACGAATCCACTGAAAATCAAACGTTCTTTTGGAATTTGAAAACTCAGGATTATGTAAAAGACGCATCGTGGGAAGGCAACAATTTACATATCTATGTCACGAATGGTCCACAAGCCATACCAAAAATAATGGAAGCAGCACACGAAGCACTGATTGAAATTGGGCAAATCAGTTTTTCTCAACCGTCACTCGACGATGTTTTTATTCGTTACACCGGCGCCAGTTTAAATAGTAAATCGGAAGACGGTGGAGAACAGTGGTGGGAAAAATGGGCCGGCAAAGCTGGACCCAACAATAAGTGGGCGAAAAAATGGCAACAAGAAAATAACACCGATGAGAATTGGCAACAAAAACAGAAAACACCTTCGCAAGCCCCGGTCGAGCAATGGCAAAATAATAATGACGCATCTTCAAACACTGAATTTACTGGTAAAGAAAAAACTCAATCGACCAACAGCATAGAAACCGAGAAAAAAACTGCAGCACCAGTGAAAAGCACTAGCGAACAGAACGAAAACTGGCAGGATCAAGCAGAGAAATGGCAAAACAGCCCTGGTGAGTGGGCAAATCAATGGAAAGAAAACAAAGACGATTTATCCCAAGCGTGGAAAACTGCACCGCAAGAAGGCAAGTCTTCAGACGATGAAACACAAAAAGGATCGGTAGGCACTGCAGATCCAACGGATGCTGCATCAAAGCAAGCCTGGGACAAAAATGCGTCCCAGTGGCAAAAAAAATCTGACGACTGAAACTAACTTATTAAGGATTACTTACACCCATGATTGCAGATACTTGGCACTTATATAATAAATACCTCATCATTTCTTTACGCATGCCTTTATGGTCTTTGTTTAGTTTGATCCAGCCCTTGTTGTGGTTATTTATTTTCACTGCACTCTTTAGTAATTTCGCTCAATTACCCGGTTTCCCTGGTGACACCTATTTGGATTATTTTTTACCAGGCGTTTTAATGATGACAGTGTTATTCGGTTCGTCGTGGTCGGGGGTTAGTTTATTACGTGAAATCAATTCCGGTACCGTGGACAAACTATTAGTATCACCCATTTCACGCGCATCGATTGTGCTAAGCCGCGTATTGCATTCCGCTTCACAAGTTGTCGCTCAGGCATTGATTGTTTTGGCTGTGGCATGGATGCTAGGTGCGAATTTTTCCTGGCACCCGCTTAATTTGTTTTTGATCTTATCGATAATGCTGCTATTGGGAATCGCCTTTGCTTGTCTTTCAAATGGCTTTGCGATTTTATCACAACGTGAAGAACCACTGGTGATCATGGGAAATATGATGACTCTGCCATTAATGTTTTTCTCCAGCGCCATGGTGCCTGAAGCCTTTATGCCCGAGTGGATTCAAACCGCAGCCTTAGTCAATCCGGTTGAATATGGCGTGGATGCATTACGCGCAGTGCTTACAAAGGAAATTAATACAGAATTATTTTTACAAGGATTTTTTGTAACGCTGGCGATCACTCTCGCTGCATTATTTTGGGCGATTTCAGCGTTTAAAGGTTTACGCGATTAAAAATTCATGGACATTCCCACGGCCATGTTGAGCCGGGTGTAATTGCCTAACGATGTACTTTGGAAACTCGATATGGCTTGACGACCTTCTTGTCTTGAGTCTTCATCCCTAACGGCTCGTGTAATACCGGTTGCTAGATTAGAATAATTTCCAGTCCAGGAACCATGGACAAAAAATCGCACGTCTTTAATAAATTCGTAATTCACTCGCGCAAGCATATTTAAAATGACGTTGGTACGAGTCTGCGACTTATTGTCTGCCGCCGCACCTGTATCTGGATTAATGTAACCTTGATAGGTCAAATTTGAGAAAAGTTCGCCTACGGTTCCGGGAGCTAGTACTTTTGAAATTCTTAATGAAAATGCATGGCTGTTATATTCATAGTCTTTGGAGGCATAGGTAATTGTGACTTCGCCAAAAACAGGCAGATTTGAATTTGGATCAACGAAACTCAAGCGATCCGTATTTTCGATATTGACGATACTACGATTGGCAGCTAGCTCATAACTGGCTTCGGCACCGATTCCGTAAAACAAGTTCTGTTTTGCGGACAAAGAAATCGAACCACGAATGGATTTTACTCGGGGCGCTTGCAAAGTGGAAATATAGTTTATTGATAAACTATTGCGTATTTCCGTTGGAATTTCCTCACCTTCAAAACCAGGGGGCGCCATATTTAAAAATGCCGGATAAAACATGCGGCGATTTTGCCCTAGGCGCACAGCATTGGATTGACTATAAGGAAGCCCTTCCAGTAGGCCTTGCATATCAATGCGTGCTATATCTACATACCAATTGTCCTCAAGCGGGCCACTACGATAAAATAAACGCGAATCCACACGCATGAGATCCGATGGATTAACGTGATATGTGGAATGAACCGGTGACAGGCTCAGGTTAAACGCTGAATCTTTTAGCTGTAGTCCATAGCGGAAATTTAAGGATAAATCCGTTCGAAAATCCTTGAGCGGTCGCGCATTATTGAGATTTAAATTATTATCAAATTCGATTGTATAACCCAAACTATTGGTGAAACCATTAAGGCGACTTTCAACAATTCTCAATCGATCCTCAGCCTGCGCTATTGTGTTTTTATCGGCTCTAGCTGCAAATATCAAGGTTCGGTACTCTCTTGCCGCCAGCTCGTCTAATTGTAATTGCTCGTAAATATTCGCTAAGCTCATACGCACCAAATAAATTTTAGCATTCATATCTAATAGTTTTTGATAAGATGCAGCGGCTTCTCGCAATTTTCCTTTTGCACGCTGCACACCCGCCAGAAAAAAATAAATTTCAGGATCATCCCCACGAGCTTGAATAAGATTCTGAAAAATTGCTTCGGCCTCCGTAAATTTATTGTCTTTGACCAAACCTCGCGCATGCGCCACTTCCCATTTATTTCGTGCAACTGCTTCTTCTCGACCACCAGGCCCTATATCAATAACCGCTCGATATTGTATGGCTGCATCCATATGACGATTCATGTCTTCGAACAATTTTGCCAAATTCAGTCTTGCATGCACATTGTCCGGCGAATGCCGCACAACATTCTCGAATTCCAAAACCGCATCATCAAGTTTTTTCTGCTGCATAAAAATCAAGCCACGTTGAAAACTGGCTTTGATGTCACCTGAATAGAAATCCAAGGCCTTTTGGTATTCTTTAAGACTTTCTTCGACTTTTCCACTGCGCAAGGCCGATTCAGCAATTTGAGAGTGCATAGCATTCATGCGTTTCTTTGCTTCACTCGCATAGCGCCCTGTTTTATCCTGTTCAATAATCGTAAGAAACTCTGCTCTAGCTTTTTCAAACTCACCTGTTGCCAAATAAACCCCACCAAGGTTTGTACGCGCCGCCAGATCGTTTTCATTAATTAATAATACTTTTTTAAATGCAATCTCAGCTTCTTTGAAATTACCACTGCTAGCGAATGCTAGAGCAATATTCATATAGGCTTCAGTATTCGTCGGATCGATCTCAGCCACTGAACGAAAGACTTTCATCGCCTCATTCCATTGTTTGTCTGCTAATAATAATCGACCACGAATCACTCCATGTTTGATGCGAGCATTGGTTACCATCTCTTTGCTTGCATCACTGGTGATGATATTCTCATAATATTCCATTGCCTCTTGGGAACGACCGGTTCGTTCAAAAATAGTCGCCAAGTTCAAATTGACCAAAACATTATTTGGTGATATCTGGAATAAGCGACGGTAGGTCAGTTCGGCTTCCTCAACTCTATTTAGCAATAAATACATAGCACCAATGCCATATAGCACATCAAAGTCATCGGGAAATTCTAATAGCAAACCGTTATAGATTAGCAGTGCCGCGTTCAACTCGTTTTTGCGAGCCAACTGTTTTCCCGTAATCAGTGACATTCTTTTCTCAATATCTTTTATTCGCTTATCTGCGGTACCAGATGCAAGCATTCGCTCGTATTCTGCGATCGCTTTTTCTTCTTCATTTTGTTTTTCATAGAGTTGACCTAGATAGAGACTGTAGCGGACATTATTCTTGTCTAACTCAATGCTTTTTTTAATATACTTTATACCTTCACTAACTTTCTTTTGATTGATATGTACCACGCCAATGCGGAAAAACGCCTCTGGATGCTTAGGCTCCAGCAATAGCATTTCATTAAATTTTTGTAAAGCTCGATCAAAATTACCCTGACGGGTATAGCCAACACCTTCATCCAAAAGTGAGTCTATTACACTAAGCTCAATTGCATAGACCGATGAACAGAAAAATATAAGCATCAAACCTGCGAGAGCAGATGTAGCGTTCTGTTTTATCCATCGAATCAAATTAATCATATCGTATCGCGCATCTATACCCTAAAAAGTCACGCTAAATTTACTTGCCACACGCCAACCATCGAGTGTTAGTTTGATGCTTTCACGATTGCGCCCGTCAGGACTCAATGCTACAACCTCACCTAACCTGAAATCATAACCAAAAGGTTGTGGCACGCTCTGAATTCGATCACCATCATTTAAATCGTTACGCATATTAAAGCTAGATAATTTGCCATCACGAATACTGAAGGCATAGCCACCTTCAAAACTAAAAGAAAAACGTTCGGTAAGTCTAATTTCTCCACCTAAAGCAAACTGCCCAAGCAGCGGCCCGGTGGTTTGAGCTTCATAAATAAAAATTCGACTAAAATTAGTCGCTGGTCCAGTTTTAAAATCAAAAACATGCTCTTCACGATAATCAATATCGAACAATTCATTCATCGTCATACTCAAGAACACATTGTATTTTTTCTTGCGTGGAAACATTAAATATCGCAGCCCCAAGTAATATTGCATATATGAAAAATATCCTCGGCGCTCGTATAATGCTTGATTATCTATTTCACCTTGCATTGGAATATATGCATAAACTGTTGAACGACTATTCACTTCCCAACTACTCACCCCGATGACAAAGTCATAGTGCAATCCAAAGCGTCGACGCATTTCCAACCCAGGCTCAGGTGCCGCACCTAACGGCTCTAATTCGTTTTGTAATAAAAAATCTTCCACTGGATAGGTTTGCTCACCTTCAATATCATCTGGCAAGTCCACAACAATCTCAGATTGTCCACGAAAAGGTGCACGAAAAATATGATCGTATATCGGATCCAGGGAAGGATTGGCAATTCCAATTACAGGTGAAAAGGTCCAACCATGGTTAAGCTCAATTGCAACAACTTGCACAGAAAATACCAGCGAAAATAGTAGTAGAACGTTTCTAGACATTTTTAGCAACCGCGAACTTGGGCTTAAAAAAGCTCAGCAATAATGGCAAGACAACACATGCGGCCAAACAACTTACTGCCATATATGCTGCTACAAAATAACCAAGTTTAACGTGAGGTGGAAATTGCGAAAAAAGTAAAACAGTAAAACCTACACCAACAACCAATGCATTCAGCACAATGGTTCGTCCCGTGGTCGACATGGTTTGTCGCAGCGCTTGCTGGTGATCTAATCCTGAAGCCAACTCGCTCTTGAAACGGAAAATGAAATGCACGGCATAGTCAACTCCCACACCAATAGCAATACCTGCCGCGAGCGCGGTCGACACATCGAGAGGAATGGCAAACCAACCCGCAACACCGGCAACCAGCACGGTGGATACGGTCACGGGAACTACAACATAAATTCCTGCGATTAAGGATAAAAACAACAACGATGCAATCAGCAAAATTCCGATTTTGGATAAAAGAATGGCCGTAGTTTGACTTCCAATCAATAATTGCGCCCATATAAAAGAATTGTTTGCAGAGCCTGACAAATTAACCTCAACATTCAAATCCTTGAAATTCATATCCACATAGTTATTCACTTGGTCAATAATGTGTTTTAAATCTCGTGTATGATCAGTTTTAATTGCAAAACGAATAATTCCTCGTCTGTATTCAAAATCGACCACTTCATCCAGTTGTTGTGGACGACCAGACACAGAGAACAAGAACAAATATTCTGCAATTTGTGCAAAATTATCCGGCAATTGATTGTAATGCATATCACCTGCATGCAGGTTCATATTCATATTTTTCAAATAATCAACAACAGACAAACTATCACCCACATAAGGAAGAGTCTCACCAAAGGCTTGCAAATCTTGCATTTTAGTTAATAGTGCGGGTTGTTTAAAAATATCCTTCTCTTCGCTTTCGATAACCACATTTAGAAAAATCGAACCATCGAAATACTCATTTATTATTTTTGTCGATTGATCGACTTCGGAGCCTTCTTTAAAATCACTTAGCCAACTAGAATCGACAAATAATCGAGTACTACCAACAACGGCAACAACCATAATCACCATGAATCCAAGCGCAACACCTTTGTGATTATCGTAAATCCATTGCCCCAGGCGGCTTAACAACCAGGACAAGCGAGACGGCGAATTGAACATGCGCTGGTTGCGTTTGCGCGCGTAGTACGCTCCTACTTTGGGTTTCATTAAGCAAAGAATTGCCGGCATCAGAAGGATTGAAATTAACCATGATAACAAAACACCTAACATGGCGAATAAACCAAAAATTTTGAATGGCGGCATTTCAGCGAAAATTAGCGCCAAAAAGCCTATACCTGTTGTCACCGATGTCGTAATCAATGGCAACTTTAGATCTGCCATCGTATTGGCAACGATCTCTTTTCTATCCGCTTGAGGGTTGTGTAAAACTTTGTCGTAATAATTGCTTAATATGTGCACGGCGTCACCAATACCAACTGCAACAAGTATGACCGGCAACATTGTTGATATGGTATAAAGTGGCACGCCAAATAATACCATCACACCAAAGGTCCAAATAATTGCGCTGACCATAACCAACAAGGGTAATACCACTCCACGACCGGTGCGAAAAACTAAAAACAGAATAATGGCAATTACAACGACAATCATTGGCACCATAATCTTCATATCATCCATGGCATACATGCCTGACGACACTTCAATCACTGGACGTCCAGCTAGATAGAATTTATCGTTAATTGCCTTGGTAACGTTATTTGCAGCAGTTGGTTCTATGGTCTTACCTTCAGGTTTAATACTGCCATCAACATCAACCCATTCATTACCTTTCCATACTTGCTCGGTGGAAGCCTCAGATAGATTTTCTAAACTGGAGAAATCCTCAGTCACCACGTTCATGTTTTTTTCAGGTATGCTTTTTTTAGTTGTTCCATCGGCATTAACCCATTGATTGCCTTCCCAAGCTTCCCCATCATCGGTAGCTTTCTTTTCTAATAGTTTTTCTTTTGGTGTGCCGTCCGCATTGACCCACTCATTACCTTGCCAAGGCTCTTCATCATCTTTGCTTTCTGACTTGTCTTTTGGTGTACCGTCCGCGTTAACCCAATCATTGCCCTGCCACTTGCCATCACTTGAGCTCTCACCACCCCAAGCGCCCCATGAAGTTTCTTCTCCGGATTCTGCAGCTAAAATTCCTTTGATTTGAAAATAGCTCATCCAACGATAGGCGCCACCTTCTTTGATTCGTGCACGAATCATAGCGGCTTTACCGTCTTGTGAAATAATATTGCCTACAAATAAATCTGCGTTGTCATATAAACGTTTTTTTAGCAACTCGATATCGGCTTGCGTGCTTGGCACACCCTCCATCACTGGCTTAGTACCGATCGCTTTTTCCGTACCATAGAAATACGTTGCTGTGGAAATTGATGCCACATCAATTGGGTCATTAGCAATGACACCATTGAGTTTACTAACCTTGTCAGTGATGCGCGCAATTCGCGCCAGCGTTTCTAGATTAAAGACGCCCTCTTCTTCATTGACTATAGTAATAATCAAGGAATCTTTGACACCAAAAAGTTCATCCACGCGCTCATCATATTTTATTGCCGCATGACCTTTTGGCAAATACACTCGTGCATCGGTTTCCCATTTCAAAGATGACAATTGACTGGCAAAAAATACTGTCAACATCAAACTGATAACTAAGACCAACTTGGGAAAGCGTATACCGATACTGGAAATATGTTTCAACATAAAATTTCCTCTTAAAAGTCGTATTTAAACTCTACGAAAATACGACGATTTTCCTTAAAGTTTCCGAAAAACTGAGCACGCTGCTCTAAATCAATCAATCCGCCCGGCGAATTTGGTGAGGAGGCGCGACCAAACTGAGTACGTCGCCCGATAAAATAATCAACACCAGTTGCCAACTGCAAATTATCAGTGACATGAAATGTGAATTTTGGTTTTGCATAAATCTCTTTGAAGTTCATCAAATAAATAAACAACAATGTAAATACACCCGAGTGACGACGCATTGGCTTGCGCACAAATAGATTAAGCGTGGTATCAAACTGATCAGTTAAAATATCGCGGGTATAATCCAAAATCACCCACTGCGCTATCGCCGGTGAAAAGTCAGCTCCCCATTTACTAAAATCATAACCCAGCCCCCAGCGCACGTGTGATCGTGAAAACTCACCATCAGAATCGAGAAAACCGTCACCGTTATCATCTTTGTCGGTGATTGCAAAATATTTCCCGGTGACGTAGGCAAATTCAAATTTTAATATATCCCCACCGATTTCTCGCGTCATGGTCATTCCATAAATTGAGTTGCGTATGTACGTGGGCAAGATTGCTAACTCGGTCACTGGCTGGGGCTGCACGAGGGACTCAGCGGAAATTACACGAAATGTCGTTGGATAGTCATCCCAGGTATAGAAATAGCTAAAGGAAAAATCTGCGTCTTTAAGTCGTGTTGTCCACTTAGCGCCATATTCCCAGTGTGCGGGATTTTTCCAATCAGGAACGGTAGTTTTTTCCAATACCTGAAACAATTCCCATTCAGAACCACCAGGTGCAGGTTTATGAAAACTTAAATCAGGAATAAGCAAAAACTCAAAATTGCCATTATCTGAGTATATATTGGCTTTAAACGTCCAAAGTGGAATCCGATAATCCAGCAACTCCGGAAGAATTAATTCACGGAAATCCATAGGATTGATTTCGTCGACAATCCGAATACCTTCTAGCACACCCCATATCACATATTGACGCCCAACTTTCAGATCAATTTTGTTTAAATATAATTCCAAAAATAATTCACGAATATCAACGACTTTATTATCTTGGTACTGATCTAAATCTTCGACAAATACTGGCGGCTGTGCTTCATCTCGCACAAAACGAGCTGCAATGGTTTCATAAGGGAACAAATCATACACGTGATCATAATAAGCCCAGCCTGAACTGAGAATACGACCTCGTTTACCAAAACTATAATCAGCGTGTAGTGATAGAATATTGCGAATTTTAGTGAATGAACGGGGCTCATCAAAACGATACGCGGTTTCATTTTTCACATAGCCGCCCCAACTAAAAAATGAAGATGATTGCGGAGCCAGTAGACTATCCAAATTATCAGGAATAGTCAGATCATTTGGTGCTGCCCATAGTTTTACCGCCCACAGCATTAATAAGCTCAACGCAAAAAGTCGAATGAACCGCAATGACTTCACCGTTCGCTTACCGTTGTAATTCAATTCGTTCTTGACAGGTCTGACAAATGATTTTATTAGAATTGTTATGCAGTAAGACTTGGAAAACGGGTTGCGATGGTTCGATGAGAATGCCACAAGTTTGGCAACTAATAGCTTGCGCTAATTCCAGCGGATGCCAAGCGATAATGGCGGCTTCAGTTGCTAAAGGAAGTGGTTTTTTTTTGCTTTCGCCTTTGTGAGGAAATGCTGCTTCAAGCACTTGGCGAATTAAAAGCGAAACAGGTATATCAAGTTCTTCAGCGGTATCAAGCACTCGCTGTTTTAATTCACTTGGGACACGAGCACCAAGATAGTCTTGTTTGCGTTTAAGCACAGTTTGCATCGCTTGTTTGCGAATTTGCCGTGCATTTTCACGTGCTGCAACAGCAACTTTTACTTGCGTAGAACGTTCCACCAGCACCCCCCGGATGTAAACGATTTGCAAAACTGGTGATTTACCAGCCAAGATGACTATGCCATAGTCAGATTAAATCTTTGTTAAACAAATGTATAACAATAGGGCGCAAAAGTCGAAGAAATCAGTAGCTTAGCTTTAAAATTCTTCTAAGGTGGAGAAAAATACGCGGTGCGCTGGAAACACCGCGTACTGATTAATTGACAACTTGGTTAATTACTAATTTGACACTTGGCGCATCAGCCACATTCATGGGTGAACTAAGCGTTTGCAGGTCGCCCGGTTGTGGCATGGCATTACCTGATTTAGAAATCCGCGCGCCCACCACGACTTTGGCGAAACTGGATAAGCGCATTTGTGGATTCATCGCCATGCTGTCATCTAACGTGAAATCAAACGGCAAGTCTTTCACTTGTTTTTTAACAATCGCTAAAGGCATACGTGGGCCTTGTGCCGCTCGCGCAAATACAAACACAGTATCATTGGGATTAGCTTTGGATGCAACAGCACCACCAAGGGTTACGTTGCCTGAAATACGCGCATCACTCATAGCTGCAGCTTGAGTTGATTGTGAAGCACCGGCCTGTGCCATGGGGGGATTCATGCCTAAGCCTTGTCGACTTTCTGCTTTAAGTTTTTCGATATCAACCGGCAAACCTAAGCGAGTACGCACTTCTGCAAGATTTTTTGCGATTTGTTCTTTGTCATCGCCACCGGGCAAAACAGCAAATAGATTCTCCCAATGCTGCAAAGCGGTTTCATATTTTTCATTCTGGTAAGCCGCCGTACCTAATAACCAAAGCGATTTCACATGCTGAGGATCAACCGCAATCGCTTGTTGCAACAACCCAATGGCGCGCTCATTAAGCACCCTTCCACCGGCCATAGCCACAGCATCAGCATAGCTAGATAGCACATCGGGATCCTGACCACCGCCAAGCACCACTACTTTTTCATAAGCTTTAACCGCATCACCATAACGCTTGAGGAATTGATAGGTGCGCGCCAACATATACCAACCCTGACCATCATTGGGGTCTTGCTCGAGTCGCACCAAAAGTTGATCCACCATGGATTCAACGGATTGCTCATTATGTTGCTCAGCACTAACTTGTGGCGATGCATTTTCCGGGTCCAACCCTGCTTTGCCCGCACCCCAATATCCATATAACGAAACTGCCGACACAGGAATAAACAAAGCTATAACGATTGCCGCTGCCTTATTCAACTTCACATTACTCGCTTCAACTTTTTCATCCGCATCAAGCTTGGACATATCATCCAAAAGATTACGTTCAGCATCCACTTTGGCCTGCTCAAATTGATCTTGGGATATGACACCATTTTTTAAGTCATTTTCCAATTCGGCAAATTGATCTTGATAAATGGAAACAGTTAAATCTTTTTGATTAATCTTATTGCTTGCCACTTGCTTACGTAATAAGGGTGGCAGCAAGAACGCCAAGGCTCCGATCACAAACAATATGGCGATGAGCCAAAATCCAACTAACATTGATTACTCCCCACTTTTATCTTTTATTATGGTATTCACTTTCGCCAATTCATCCGCAGAAAGTGGTGCATCGCTAATTAACGCACGACGTTTTTTCAATTGCACGATCAAAGTAATAAAACCAATAATCATCAATAGAAACGGCCCAACCCATAACAAGATATTTTCAGGTTTAAGTGCTGGTCGGTAACGAATAAAATCACCATAACGTGCAACCATATAGTCGACTATTTCATCATTGCTTTTACCTGTGTTGATCTGACTGCGAATTTGACGGCGTAAGTCATCTGCCAATCCTGCTTTCGAGTCAAAAATGGTTTGGTTTTGACATTTTAAACAACGCAATTCAGATGAAATTGCTTTGAAGCGGTCCTCAATTGCAGGATCTTCATTTGGCACAGCTTCCTTTGCCTCGACTTGAAAAAACGAAATAGCGAGCAGAATTGCTAACAGACTTTTTTTCATTGTTGCTCTAACTCCCTAATCATTGGTTCCAAGGTTTCTCGCCAATATTGATGGGAAACGGCGCCGGCGTAACGATGACGGATAATGCCTTGTTTGTCGATAACATAAGTTTCCGGTGCGCCATAGACACCAAAATCAATCGCGACATCACCACTCAAATCCGCAGGAATATTGCTATAGGGATCGCCTAACTGCCCTAACCATTGCAGAGCATCCTGACGACGATCTTTATAATTAAAACCAACTATATTTACTTTGCCTTGACGTGAAAGCTGCATAAACAACGGGTGCTCAGCTCGACAAGACGGGCACCATGAGGCCCACACATTCATTAACCACACCTTGCCCAGCATTTCATCAGGCGAAAACGTCTCTTGCGGTTTATGCAATTCTGGCAAGTTGAATTTTGGTGTTGGCTTACCCACTAGAACAGATGGCAGTTCACGCGGATCTTTGCCCAAGCCAACAACAAAAAAAGCAACCATAACTGCAAAAATGCCTAGAGGGACTAAATATCTAACCATTATGCCTCCGCCTCTGATGGTTTTGCTTTTGCTCCAGATTCTAGTTCTTTATTTTTTGCCATTATTTCTTTTTCTCGACGAGAAACAATGCGATAACGACGATCACTGATAGCCAGAATTCCACCGATACCCATGATTGCGCAGCCAGCCCAAATCCAATCAACAAATGGCTTATAATACGCACGCACTGACCATGCACCCGAATTGCCTGCAGGCTCACCAAGTGATACGTACAAATCCCTAAACAAACCCGTATCGATTCCGGCTTCGGTCATGACTTGTTGCTGCACGTTGTAATAACGTTTTTCTGGATGTAATACACTTTCAATTTGGTCATTTTTCAGTACAGTAATAATTCCTTGCTCAGCAATATAGTTCGGACCTTTGACTTCACGGGTGCCATCAAAACGGAATTGATAATCCCCAATAGTCACCACATCACCCAAATCCATGCGCACGTCTTTTTCCACTTCATAGCCATTAACCATGGTGACACCAATAATGAAAATAGCGACACCAAAATGCGCTGTTTGCATACCGTAATAGCTTAAAGACATTTTACCGAGTTGCACACCGGCTTTTGATTGTTGGCGTATGCGGTTAACAATGTTCTCAACCACTGTTGATATGATCCAAGCCGCCATTAAAATTCCCAAAGCTCGCATAGCGGTCCACTCACCCATAATGAATGGTCCTAGCACCCCAGTAACAACCGCCACGCCGGCTGACCACTTAAGGCGCGTCACTAAATCAGGTATTTCAGCTTTTTTCCAGCGTGCAATCGGCCCAACACCCATGAAGAACACTAGTGGCGCCATCAGTGGTACAAAAACCGCATTAAAGTAGGGAGGTCCAACAGACATTTTGCCTTGACCTAATGCATCCAATAACAATGGATACAAAGTTCCAAGTAAAACAGCACCTGCAGCAACAACCAATAAAACATTATTGACTAACAATAATGATTCACGCGAAACCAAAGCAAAGTTTCCACCTAAACCTACTTTCGGCGCACGCCAGGCATATAGCAATAAAGAGCCGCCGATAACAATGGTTAAGAAAATCAAAATTGCCATACCCCGTTGTGGATCAGAGGCAAATGAGTGCACGGAGGTTAAAACACCCGAGCGAACTAAAAAGGTTCCAAGCAAACTCAGTGAAAATGCAAAAATGGCAAGTAATACGGTCCAGTTTTTAAAACTTCCGCGCTTTTCCGTCGCGGCAAGTGAATGCACTAGCGCGGTCCCCACCAACCATGGCATGAACGAAGCGTTTTCTACCGGATCCCAAAACCACCAACCGCCCCAGCCAAGCTCGTAATAGGCCCACCAACTACCCAATGCTATGCCTAAGGTTAAAAAGACCCATGCAATTGTCGTCCAAGGCCGCGACCAACGCGCCCATGTTGCATCCATTTTGCCGCTCATCAATGCAGCAATCGCAAATGCAAATGCAACAGAAAATCCAACATAGCCCATATATAACAATGGCGGATGAATGGCGAGACCAGGATCTTGCAATAAGGGATTTAAATCACGCCCATCGGGAGCCGGCGGCATAACACGATCAAATGGATTTGAGGTGATTAGCGTAAACAACATAAATCCAATAGAGACAAAACCAAGCACGGCTAAAACTCGCGCAACCATGTCGATAGGCAAACGACGACTAAATACCGATACCGCCAAGCCCCAACCGGTTAACATTAAAATCCATAACAACATGGAACCTTCATGACCACCCCACACCGCAGACACTTGGTACAAGGTTGGCAACATGGAATTGGAATGCATAATGGCGTACTTAACTGAAAAGTCGTTACCCACCATAACTGCAACCAAGCAGCCAAACGCAATTGCAGAAAATACAAATTGGCCTTGTGCCGCTGGTCGAGCCATCGCCATTAAAGCTGTATTGTTTTTTGCTACGCCTACTAAAGGCACCACCAATTGCACAAGCGCTATAACTAGTGCAATAGTTAAAGCAAAATTACCTAATTCTGGAATCATTTAGATACTCCCTCCATTGGGTTTTTCTTCAGCGCGTTTTAGAGCGTCGGCCACTTCCGGTGACATGTATTCTTCATCATGTTTGGCTAAAACTTCATGCGCCGTAAACACCCCGTTTTCTAGTTTTCCTTGTGCAACCACGCCTTGTCCTTCACGAAACAAATCCGGAAGAATGCCGGTATAGGTAACGGGAATGCTTTCAACTTTATCGGTCACAATAAAATGCACGGTTAAACCATCATTTTCACGTTCCAGTGTGCCTTCTTCAACCAAGCCGCCTAAACGAAACGATTTTCCTTGGGGCGCTTTACCTGCGACTACATCTGAAGGGCTTTGAAACAACATCATGTTGCTTTCAAAAACATTTAACGCTAACCAGGTGAGCAATCCTAAAACACCCAAACCACCGATGACAATTGATAAACGTTTATGACGTGCTTTCATCTTAGTTTCTCTCTTTTAAGCGACCCATGCGGGTAATGCGTTTCAATAAACTTTGTTTGCTACGAGTGAGTAATATCAATTCGATAACGATATACAAAAAAGTTGCACCATAAGTCATGGCGATATAAAAGGCATGTTTATCTGCTAATAATTCCGCCATCAGTTTTTACCTTTCACTAAATCTTGCACCCATGCAGTTTGGCTCTCGCGCTCAAGAATAATATTACGCACCCGCATCAATGCAACAGCGATGGTATAGAGCCAAAAAGCAAACGTTAAAAGCATCATTGCCGTAAACATAGAAGTTGCCATGGTCGGTGCCTTATCAACAGTGACTGACATACCTTGATGCAAGGTATTCCACCATTTCACTGAAAAATAAATAATTGGAATGTTAATAATACCAACCAATGCCAGCAACGCGCTGGCGCGAGATGCACGACGTGGATCATCAATCGCTGAATTTAGGGAAATAAAACCAAGATAAAGAAATAATAAAATGAGCTCAGAGGTTAAGCGCGCATCCCAAATCCAATAGGTGCCCCAGGTGGGCTTACCCCAAAACGAGCCGGTCCATAGCGCCAGAAATGTCATAGCCGCACCCGTTGGTGCTAACGCCAAGGCCATCCAATCGGATAAACGAGTTTTTAATACTAATCCAAGAATCGCATAGATACACATAACCACATAAATAAACATAGACATCCACGCCGTTGGTACATGGATAAAAAGAATTCGATAGCTGTTGCCTTGCTGGTAATCAACCGGTGCGACAAAAAAACTATAATACAAACCAATCACCGCAAGCAGAGTGGCTGAGATTAAAAACCATGGAATAAGCTTACCCGCGATAGGATAGAAATTCTTAGGCGTCGATAGTTGAAGCCAAAATGCTTTAGTAAAAATATTCATTAAAATACTAGTCCAACGCAATTTTTAATGCCTTAGCGGCACCGATAGGTGCTAATACTAAAGCCAAAACCAAAAATATACCCAGTAATGACAAATGGGCTTGTATTTCCATACCAGTTCTCGCGGCTTCAACCGCACCAGAACCAAAAATCAGTACGGGCACATAGAGTGGCAAAATCAATAAAGCTAATAACACCCCGCCACCCCGCACACCTAAAGTTAAACCAGCGCCCACCGCACCGATCAAACTGAGCACGGGTGTTCCTAATAATAATGTCACGACCATTATCAGCAAGGATTCCATATCCAAGCCGAGTTGCATCCCAAGCACCGGAGAAATCAAAACCAAAGGTAACCCGGTCAATAACCAATGCGAGAGTATTTTTGTCAAAACTAAAATACTCAATGGCTGCGACGCTAACAACATTTGCTCCAATGTCCCATCCATATAATCGTCAGCGAATAAACGATTGAGCGACAACATCGACGCTAATAACGCGGCGACCCATAAAACACCCGGCGCAATTTCTCTCAGGGTATCAATCTCAGGCCCCACGCCTAAGGGAAACAAACTGACCACAATGACAAAAAAGAACAAGGTCGTTAGCACTTCCGCCCGTCGCCGGATCGCCAGTGTCATTTCCCGCCATAAGAGACTGCGAATAACCGCAAACACTAGGCAGTCGCCTCGCGGCTACTCAAGTCCAGTATGGTCTCGCGACCCGCTAAATGTTTGATCGCTTGATGGGTGGTTAAAACCACCATTCCCTCATTATCCAGATGTGTAGCAATCACATCTTCTAGTTCTGCCACCGCTTTGACATCTAAAGCGGTAAACGGTTCGTCTAAAATCCATAAAGGTGCCTTAGAAAGTAACATTCGTGCTAAAGCCACTCTTCGTTTTTGTCCTTGCGACAAGACTTTAGTTGGTAAGTCCTCACGTCCACCCAGACCTATTTTTACCAACGATCCCCAAGCATCATCTTCACTCACCGGCGTGCCACTTAAGGCACATGTGACTTTCAAATTTTCCAGTGCAGATAGGTCTGCTTTTATCCCTGGCGAGTGACCGATATAAAGTAATTGCGAAAAATAGTCTTCCGCCAATTTTAAGGCGTTTTCACCCTGCCAACGAATTTCTCCTTCAGCAGGTTCCACTAAACCACATAACATGCGCAGTAATGAGGTCTTACCGCTGCCATTTTCGCCTTTAATATGAAGCAGTTGTCCTGAACCTAAGGTGAACCCGAGGCCATCAAACAACGTTTTGTCACCGCGCACACATTTTAAACCGGCGGCTTCCAGCATTAAAACATACTCCATTAAGGGATAATTTATTTTTAGACGCCTATGCGCCGACACAAGCCGCGCATTTTAGCATTAAACCGACTGATTAGACTAGGATTTCACCATTTAAGAAATCCAGGAAATTTCGCAATATTTACCAAAATAACAGGAAGTTAGAGAAACCCAATAGATACAAATGAACTAATGACAACCTGCATTTGTACCACAACTCACTTTTGTCCACGTGGCTGGGGTCTGCATGGCGTTAATGAATAAAGTCGAATTTTCGTAATAAGGTAGATTGGTGTATGGCGATGCGCCCGCGTTTGCAACCTCTCCAGCATCCGTTAAATTCACCAACAAGGCTTTATTTTGCCAACCGTGGGCTAATGCCACATGGCAATTGTCACAACTAATATCTCCATTAGGCTGACTTGGATTCGCATCGTGAAACACATGCAGATTCGTCGAATATTGAGATTGAAGAGCACCTGACAAGCTACCATCGGTGACACATGTGCCAGAACATGCGAAACCACTCGCATTAAAACTGCCACCACCAGTAAACGTACTTACACCTGCGCTAGTGTAATCACTCGCTTTATGACAGGACGTACAAAACGCCTCGCCTTTATTCGCAATCAACAATTTTCCTGTAGCTCCTGAACCGTGAGCACCTTTCGGGTCGAAAATATTTGAACTCGCATGACAGTCAGAACAATACATGGTTTGCGACCCAACCCCTGTTGCAAATGCCGCTTCAAAATTGGCGCTATAGGTATTATTTCGATTAGTTTGCCCTACGACCGGATGCCAACTGCGATGGTTATTAGCCGCAGCATTGTCTATCGGGCGAAATTCCTGGGCGGGGTTACTCAAGCCTGCGCCTGCAGTATAAGCAAAATTCGAATGGCAACGCATACAGATTTGATACTCTCGCGTAACATGTCGATCCGTTACATCAGTTGTTGCAGCACCAACAGGATTACCTTGTTTAACGTCATACCGAATGGCGTCATCAGCCAAATCAAAATTATCGCTCGCCCAACTATGTGGCTCGACGCCCCAAGTGCCTCGCAACGAACCAGAAATTATATTGCTGTGTATTCCGGTGTCATGCTCATGGGTAGCCTTCGAATCAGCAATAGCTGGATTGTTTGCGATTGTCGTATTCTTGGTCATACGATGACTGTGGTGACAATCCGCGCATTCAATATGCCGATTGACACCAGTAAAATCTATTTCGAGCTCGATATGGTTTCCACTTGTAGCAATTCTGTCGTCATGAGAATCTGAAGGAGCCACCTTTGTGGCTGAAACTATTTGCGCTGTTTTATTAATATTGTGAGCTTCCGCAGTGATTGAAATCCCACTATGTCCACCAGTTAAGAGTATTACGGATTCGATATCTTTTGCCGCTGATTGTAAATTGTTAGCCGTTCCGTGACATTGAAAACAAGTCTCTTCCTGAGCTGAATTGCCACCATTATGAATACTACCAAGTAAGGTATCGGTGCCTTCGCGCAGAAGTGTTTTTGCACCTTGTACTGTATGAGCATCGTGACAGGCCAAACAAGATGATTCTGCTACAGTGGTATTTAGCGGAAATTCTCGGATATTTGCAGCGGTGTCGTTATACGCTGCACTGGCATGAGTAAAATTCGCATGAATTGAGTCCGCCCATCCAGTTTTTTGATGACAGGCGATACAACCAACATCATTTGCTGCTGAAAATGCGGCCCCTTCGATTGGCTGCGCTTTTTGAAAACGATTCAGACGTAAAAATTTGATATTAACATCCACATCGGCCCCAGAACCCCGTATATGTGGATCGTGACAGGTCACACATTCAACCTTACCTGCTTCTAGCGGTGCGTACATATGAGTATCAGTTGCACCTGTTCCTACTGCACTACGACCTTGACGCGATTTTATATAATCAACTGAACCGGGATCCACAAGCTCCCCGTCACCGTAGAGATCGGCATCAAGTACAAAATTGAGATTGGCCAAATCGGTATTGTAAGTGATACCTATCGGATGATCATTTGTTAAATCGGTACCGATATTGGAAGTAAAACCTGTGTTAACACCAGAGCCAACCGGCATAGTAGTTACACCGCCGACCATGGAAATCGTATTTGCCGTGGCGATAGTTACGGCTTCATTGTTAGCCGAACCAAATTGATCAGGTGTGCCGGCTAAGGTCGCATGAGATATAGAAATATTATACGCCTGACCACCTGACATGTTTAAGGCACCCATGGCTAGTGTGCCATCATGACAGGATAAACACAGTTTTGAACTTATCCCGGGATCAGTCGCTATGGCATCAAGGCTTGACGAAGTGTAGTTAGTGTAGCTCGCGATGCTTATTGCTCGATTCCATAAAGGTGCAACAACACCATCAGGGGCGAAATGAGGTATATGACAAAACACACAAACTTCTTGTTCACTGGTCGCTTCGACCGTTCGAGTTGAACCTGTGGGCAATATCGGCCCGTTAATCGCAGTGGCAAAATTATGTTTAGTGTTCACTACATCTGAAATACGATCAGGCGCCAAGGAGGCTTGAGCGGCATAAAGGTTTTGGCTCACTATGCATAAAATAACAAACGAGAAAAAAACCAGCGTAGTTTGCTTTGCCCGAACCATTTTCCTACTCACATCCCTTCGTTTTGTTGCTTATTCAAATATTGAAAACTTTGTACACGACTATTCATCATGTCTGCAACATAAATTAAATTATTCTTGCCAGTCCATACACCACTGGGGTGATTAAACAAACCGGCTTGCTGTCCGTGCCCACCAATGGGTAATAGAAATTCACCTTTTTGGTTGAACACTAAAATATGATCAAAAAAAGATTCAATCACATAAATCAATCCATTAGCATCCACTGCCAAACCTTTTGGCTGTGGCATGTCGCCAATATATTTCCCACGACGCCCAAACTGGCGAATGGGTTTACCACCTAAATCCAAAATCTGGATTCGTGCATTTAAACTATCTGCCACATACAATTGCTGGTTTGCAATCGTTATAAATGTCGGCCCATTAAATTCACCTGCGTGCGAACCCTTCTGCCCAATAGTGTCAACCAGATCGCCTGCCAGATTAAAAATCTTTATCTGATGGCTTTTCGAGTCCGCCACATACAAATGTTGAGACGTTTCATCAAAAGCCAAACCTGTCGGTCGTTCCAATTGGCCATAGCCAATACTTGCTTGCGGCTCACCTTTGTTGTTCAAACGAACAACCATAGCCAAATCAGCGTCAGCAACAAACAAGTCATTGCCAATTTTTACGACGCCAATTGGCGTAATAAAGGTCTTCATTGCCGTGGCTTGCTGCCACACTTGTAAACGACCCTTAATGGGATCAAATACCACAAGCCCTCGACGCCCAACATCACTTACATAAACTCTGCCGTCACCATCCACTATACCGGTTTGAGGACGATGCAATAACTCGATTTCAATTTCGCCAGCTACCAGCCCTACTAACCAAAAAGCGAACTTTTTTAAATAGTTTTTTTCCGGTGCTAGTGCATAAAAATTATTTTCACCCGTCAATTGCCCAACAAAAACAAAACGTGGCTCATCAGGTGCTTGCGGCCAAAGTTTTTGTTCTGTTGTTGTATGATAAACCAACTTCTTCGGCTGATTGCTACATGCACCTAATAACAATATCAGAACAACAACCAGCAAATGTAATTTATCCATTTACTGAAACAAACCCACCTTTACGGATTTATCCGATACTGCTTTTGCTGTACGGGGCGCTTGTATGTCAAATACCTGGATACGTCCATTTAAACTATCCATTACATATAACTTATCGTTTGCGATTTTCATATCGCTAATATAACGAAACTCACCTTCGCCATACCCGTTACGGCCAATATCTTCAAGCAATTGCCCGTCTTTGAAAACCTTTATGCGACTATCACCTTTATCGCTGACAAAAATGCGCCCAAATTGATCTTTAGCAATGGCCGTAGGGAACATCAAATGTTCATCACCAAAATGAGAGACATAACGTCCCGCCGCATCTAGGGATTGCACGCTAAACTCAATGCGATCACTTACAAGAAAACCGTCACCGTCTGGAATCATATCCGTAATAATTCGAAATTTTCCTTCACCTTCGCCACGACCACCCATGCCACGAATCGGCTTGCCGTTATAATCAAAAACAACAATATGACTATAAACCTCATCTGCCACATAAATTTCTTTGGCGCTTTCATTCACGCTAATTGCAATGGGACGGGAAATATTAGGACCGTGTTTAATCACTTTTTTCAAATTGCCTTGGCGATCAAACCAAAGCACGCGTTTACCCAAGGTATCTGTGACAAACACCGATTGACCATCTTGCATAACAAAGACATCACTGATTTCACCTAGCGCTTTATCGCCAGCGCCATACAAGACCGCTGAATCTCGCCGGCTCAGGTCATAGCGGATCAATAAACCTAATTCAGCATCCGCAATGAATAATTCATTATTACGGATAGCTGCGGCTACAGGTCGTTTGAGCGTAATCGTGTTTTGCCCAATAAACGCTTCCAATATCGGATGCGTGGTATTTGCGAGGGTTTTGATAATTTCGACAAACCGCAAAGACGCGGATTGCTTCACCGCCACAGGCTGAGCTTGCGCCGAGGTAATCGTGCAAAACATTATTAAAGTAACAGAGCAAAGCTTGCTTATTTGTAACGCAAACCTACGCTTTTTCTCGGTTCTCGATGACATCTATCACACTCATAGGGCGGAAACGCCACTTTTCCATGACACACACCACAATACTCGCCTCGCATAATCGCTGCCATCGTGACAGGATTGGAGCCGCGCTGTGGAATAAATATTCCTGGATGACAATTCTTACACGTTAACCAAATCGTATGCGGCCGATGTGGAAAACGCACATAAGGCATGGAGGCGGTATTTTGAAAAATGACATCAAAATCCACCGCATGCATTTTTTCGGTTCCAGTTAAACCGGTACGCGGATTAATTAATCCCTTGTCTAGCGTATCAACCCAATTGATAATGCCGCGTTTATCTCGCGGAAAGTTCAACATCGCTTCGGCCGGCGGCTGAAGAATTTGCACCGCTTCGTTATTTGGATCATGAATTCCGTCTTCAGCTATTGGCACAACATCACCATGTAACTGAAAATGCCCCGAACTTTCCTCATATTGCCCCTTACTCGGCTTTGCCTCGCTATGGACTAAGGAAGAAAACATAGAAATCAAAACAAGACTGACTGATAAACTAATCAATCGACTTGTTTTTTTCGGTAATGTTGTCCGCATATTAACTCTCTCTAATTTTTTCATGCTACATCATCACCCCTAAAGACATTAGCCCCCGGCGTATCTCTTTAGTTGCGTCTTTAATAATTACCAGTGCTTCTGGATAGTTGTCCTTATCGGCAGACTCTTGAGCTTTTTCTGCGAAAAAGGTCGCTTTCTTTTTAAACATTTCCATTAACTTGATTGAACCAGGCTTGGGCTTCTTAACTTCTAAAGCAACCGGAATTAACTCTTCATAACTCTTGTAGCGTTTAACTTCATATTCAAATTCATCTTTAGGTGTGTCAAACTTTAATTCGTAAACCAAAGTTTGCTGATTCAACATTGCGTTCAAGGCCAAGGTGATTTCACGTTCTGCTTTTCTTAAAGTGCTAATCGCTTGTTTGTAATCTTCCCTTTTTGCAAACTCATCTGCTTCTTTTTCTAATTGTTTAACTTTTTTCTTATCGTAATCTTGCGGCTTTGGGCCTTTGTCATTAAGTTCGGCTTGCTTGTGAACAATAATATGGGAGTCGCGAAAACTATTTATGCTAGCGATCAATTCTTCATATTCCGCTTTCTGTTCTGCTATTTCTTCTTCGCTAGGACCGACCGGTTCTTGTGCTTTTTTAGCATTAAAAAAATCTGCGACTTCCGTTGCGAGCTTTAATGCAGTTGCGAAATCATTCGTGTTGTATGCGGTGTTTGCATGGGAAAATTTCGTGTTGAGTTCAGTTGCCGTTGCTGCATCCAAATCTTTGCTCTTAAACTGAATAAGCATACCTGCATAACTGACTTTCTGCTTGACCTTCGCAGGATCTAAGTTTTTTTCGGCAGAGAGTTGTTGACGCTGCGCCAACCCAGTCTCAACTGCTTTCGCAACCTGCTGCAATACACTCTTTTGTTCAACTTCGTCATTGACTAACAGCAATTTGCCACCCATGGCTTTGTGATTACGACATTGGTAATACAATTCACCAGGCGCTTCTTTTGTCGGAATGAAACTGACATCGCCATTATAGGTAAATTGACCTTTAACACCATCAAGGAACGCTGCTGCACCCCAACCCATGGGATTAGTGCTTATATAGAAATCATGCTGCACTCCGGTTCGTACTTGGAAGGTATATTCTTGCCCACGCACTAGAACCAAGGGTTTTCCTTGTTGTCCATTGACGATAAAACCACGTTTATCTCCGGTACCGAAGCTTGGGTGATTCACATCTTTAACACCTGCTTGAACTAAAAAAGTATTAGGGTCTTTTGGTAGTTCGACACTTGGTTTTGCTTCGGTTTTAGCTGACTCATTTGTTTCAGCTTTGACTTCACTAGGGGGCGCACTTAGTTCTTCTTTAACAATCGTAGTGGTTTCTGCTACGACAGGTGTTGAAACAATATTAAGATCTTCGTCTTCAGATAATTCTTTTTTCTTGGCTGGTTTTTTTTCTACAGGCTTCTTTTCAACTTTTATTATTTTTTCTTCAGCGGGTTTGCCAAAAAAAAATTGATCTAATTTGCTACAGCCACTAATCGCAAGCATTAGCCCTACAACGACTATTCCCTTCACCATGCGTGCACTTTGCATAAAATCTTCCTGTGAACAACTCGCTACAAGCTATAACCTTAGATGTTTCAATTTCCCTAAAATGAAATACACCTCTCCAACGGAGAGATGTATTTCGATTTAAGATTATCCCAGTTTAACGCCAGGGATTTTTCACACTTGCTTCACTCAAAGGTGGCTTCCAGTTGGCTGGTTTTTCTTTCGAGTGACATTTTTTGCAGGACTTGGTGGTCGGTGGAAAAGATACTTTTCCATGACAAACACCGCATTTTTGTCCAAGAATAATCGCAGACATGTTTATTTGATTGGATAAACGCTGTGGTACGAAAATCTTTGGATGACAGTTTGAACAGTGCAACCATTGCGTATGCGGCTTATGTGGGAATACCACATCAGGCACAGACGCTTTAACTGGACGCACAATATCAAGATCCATCACAAATGGTTCAACATCTGGGTCCTGGCGATCATAACGAGGATTCAATTTCCCACTATCCAATGCTTTTACCCAGTCAACGCGATTACCAAACTCAGTAGTTGGCAAACCTTCATAAGCCACTTTTGGTGGTTGCAATGCAGTGGTCGCATCATTAGCTGGATCATGATAACCATCATCCGGCGGAGCCGCATTGGGATCCTTCTCTTTCTTCAACAAACGATTGAATACGTTTGCATTAGATACGCTTAATTTTTCAGGCACAGAACCTGTAATCTCCGCAGAGCTAACAGCGGTTGTTGCTGCCATCATTAAGCTTCCACCTTGCGAGTCAGCTGCGCTTACGATGAAGGGTAAGGCCACCAGACTTGCAGCTAAAGTAATTTTCTTGATCGTATTTTTCATGACGATTTTCCTTGTGTCCGATGTTTACTTCTTCAGCGCTTTATAGGCCGGTGCGACCAATTGCTGAACTGTGCTTCCTGCGATATGCGTTGGTGTTCCAGGAATACCGGAATGACACATGCCGCAGTTCTCAACTGACCAAGAAATTTCACCATTGTGACAAGCTCCACAGAACTTACCATCAATTATCTTTGCCATAGTGATTTTGTTTCCGCCGGCTTTAAATTTAAAGCCCAAGTCTGCGTGACAAACTTTGCAACGAAAACGAATACGGTGATACCAATGCGGGAAAACCACAGGCCGCATACCGGCCGCATCGGCATAGTTGTTTATAACGACATCAGCATATTCCGCTTGTGCAGGCTGCGGCATTAAAGTCGCCCCTACCCAAACTATGACCCCTAAGAGGGCCAGCTTCCAAGCAGCAGTACGCTCCGTATTGGCATTCATAACTACATTCTCCGTTTAATTTTTGACTAATTTAATAAACTTTGAACATGCTCTTCTTAGCATCTTCTGACGACAAGCGTTTCAAAGCCCGTTTTTTTAGCTTGCGCATCAACCCGTGTTGCAGTGGGACATGATACCGTGTGACAAGCTTTTATCAACCAAAGCGTCACATTATCAGCTAGGTCTTATGGAAAAAACCGATAAAACCCTACAATAACCCTAAGAAGATCCCCCCTCTAAGGCTAGAACTGTCGATTCAAGTGAACCATACCCATTAATGCAGGCGAACCTGAATCATTTTTTATTACGCGACCAACAACAGCAGTCGACAATTTACCAAGAAGATAGCTGAGGCGCATTTCAGCATCGTTCCGGTAACGATTTCCAAATCGTTCAGTCAAGTTAGCAGAAACATCATATTTGCCACGTAACTTGAGCTTATATATACCAAACAACCGTGCGTGTTGGTAGTTAATTTGCGCGGTAATCGATGTTTGAAAGCCTTCGGATTGGCTTTGTTCTGTGTTCCTACGCGTCGATTGCAATGCCGCATTCAATCCCGCGCTACTCAGACGGTTTAATGGATAACTTCCCGACGCCTGTGCATTAACCACCTGAATATCAAAGTCTTCTAACAGTTTGCGTGAATCCATAAACGTAATCTGGGAATACGAGCGTATTTTACGGATTCCTGCTTGATGACTCAAACTTGCTGTATGGGTTAAATCCAGACTGTCCACGTCGGCATTTACTTCACTTAGCGTATTTAATGGCGTGGTATACGCTCTTACACTTTGGCTAAAACCCAAACGTGCACTGGAGCGGTTACCCGTGAGCCATTGTTTATTGCCGTGATGACCCACACCTGCATTAAATGTCGATGCTATATCCGCGTCGTCATAATGTGCTTCGACACGATTACCAATACCACCATCCATATACCAACTATGCGTCAAACCACCGAGCCAGCCAAAAATATTTTGCCCTGAACGATAGGACAATAACAATTGCGCTGTGCCACCCGCACTATTGTCTTGATCAGAATCAATCACCGAAACATTTCCGGCCATTGACATGCGCACTCGACGATTCAATTCCCAATCAAATGTCAAAGAACCAAAAGCATTTTTCTGATCAGTTTCATTATTATCAAACCCGGTATCACGTTCCTTGCGGTGAAAACGCATGGAACCTGAGACAGAATAAGGTTTATACGGCGCGCGCCAATAAAACATGCTGTGATATTGCGTTAATGCAGTATTGCTATTCGCCACAAAAAAACCGTTACTCTCTTCGGTTTTATTGTCAACTTGGTAATGGCTCACCAAGGACTTAATATAATAATCACTACTAGGAAAGAAATTATGCATTAACGAGAATGTGAAATTATCAGATAACTTAGGTGACAAACTATGCGATTGAGTTTGATTAATGACATCCACATAAAGATTATGTCCCAACCAACGCGCTTTGAATTTTCCGCCCAGGTTCTCGTCTTCAACCATACCAAACAAACCCGAGCCTCGAACACTATTGCTATACCATAAATCAAAACGATTTCCCGACGGCAATAACAAACCCTGGCGCACCGAAACATTCGTCGCAAGATAATCATCATCCATTGCAACCGCGACTAGCTCACCTAAGGATTTTTCATCTTGTACTCGTTTCAGACTGACATCAATGTCTGAGGCTCGTGTTGAGCGACGATAAGAAACCACATTAGGGAATCGGCTTTGGGAAAACAGGTGAAGATTGATACCACCTGAAAGCACATGGGACTCGTTATTAGCGTAGGCTGTGCCGCTTTTATTTAAGTTGGCAACTAGATTACCGTCAACCTTCAACAGCCACGGCTCCATCACAAAACCATTGGCTTGAATTGCCATTAAGAAATTATCACTGGCTGAACGTGTGCCGCCCTCAGCTTGATTGAAGGTATGAAAATATCCTATATTTCCGCCCACACCAAGAGAAAGCGCACGCGCTTGCAGCAAGCCATTTTGACTCAACAACAAAACGCCGACTAGTACGGCCAAGAAATTTGTATGCGCAAACTTATTCATGGACACAACGACTGCATGCATTATATGCATTCAGTACTCCCTCTTCTCCCTTTCCTCGTAAACGCTAGTATGCAGCGCTATTAATTGCTACTGCTGCGTTTAACCTTAAGCGTTCTTTTAAATCTGCCCACGCATTTTCCTGCGCTTGGCGTTGATATAGCTGCTTCGCCCGTTCCGCCACTTTATTCAATTGATTCAACTCGGCTGCTTGCCGTGCATCAAGTCGAAAAATAGCAACTCCGCTGAGCAATCCGACGGGCATGGAAACTTCACCGGGTTGTAGTGCATCAACTACCGCTTGCGCGGGTTTGGCCAACATACCTTGGTGCAGAAAACCCATATCACCACCTTTGCTTGCACTTTCATCCCC
The DNA here is from genome assembly GCA_029883265.1 of Gammaproteobacteria bacterium. Lineage (GTDB taxonomy): Bacteria > Pseudomonadota > Gammaproteobacteria > S012-40 > S012-40 > JAOUJM01. The sequence continues at coordinate 9,380 of JAOUJM010000003.1, read as the reverse complement.
AGAATGAATGCGCGCCAATTGAGCAAAGTCAGCACCTTTATTTAAACGCGAAATCAATTGCTGCGCTTCCTCATAAGCCGCTTGCCAAACATCACCAGCTGATGACGGCGCTACTTTTAACAAAATCAAGGATAAACGGTCACGTGCTGGCGTGGTAAACAATGCAGGATTGTTTTGGTAAAACGTTTTAATATCTTGCTCACTAGGCTCAGGTATTTGTCGCACTTGGGTTTCAAGTTTTTGTAATAAGTCTTGCTCAGCAAATACCCGTGTGAGGTTTTCAATCATGCTGGCTTTGTGTGTTTTCCAATGCTCTGATTGACTATAACGTTTTTCATAAACATCAATTTGCGCTTGAATATTTTGTTTGTCGACACTGATGCCGCGGCGTTTTGCTTCTGCAATTAACAACACTTGATCAATCAAGTTTTGTGAAACTTCTGTCTTAAATGCATCAAGCTGTGCTTGTGGAATTTTTCCATGATAAAACCGCTTGCGAATGCCGTCTCGATAGGCGGCCTCGAAAGTTTTCATAGGAATGGTCTCATCACCCACACGCGCGAATACGTCAGCCGCAAGTTCTTTTTGCTGATATTCGGGTTTGTTAGCACTTGCTGACAAGCTGAATATACTTAATGCAAAAGCTAACAACAGGACTGTCGTGCTTAGTTTTTTCAACTCCAAAGGAAAACGTTTCACGATTGACACCTTAAACCGCTTTACTTCACGTGACAGGTCAAACAAAGACCACTCGGCGTGTCGGTATTACTAATTCGCAAGAACGTTGGATTTTCCGTGGTATGCGGATCATGGCAACTAGCGCATTCAACAAATGGCTCTTGTTGCGATTGTCCGGCATAACCATTAGATGAGGTACGCGTATAAAGCTGCACATCAGTTTTACTGCGATCACCATCGCCGCCCGTGCGCCAATCTTTATCTACCCACCATTGATAACGACCATTTCGCACTTCAAAAAGCACTGGCGCGAAGTCAGGATCAACGGTTTCACCTTGTGGCAACACTGGCGTTGAAGCACTAACACCACCACCGGCGTATTGCATGCCGATAGGATGGTCATTAGTCAAGTCGGTTCCAAGATTTTGAACAATGCCCGGCGCTAAACGACCATCGGCAGGGCCGACGGTATCATCGCCAGTCCAGGTGCCTGCAGAAAATCCTGGATTATCGGCGCCTGAACCTGGCTCGTTAATCATGGCGTCTAATGCCATGGTACCGTCATGACAAGATAAGCAGCCGATAGAAACCGAACCGACTTCTGCTACTTGCGCATCTAGTGTGGATGTACCTAATTGATCATAAGTAGAATAGTTGGCCGGATTATTTAAATTACGATTCCAAAGCGGTACCGCTGCAGAGGCATCACCACCGTGAGGTGTATGACAAAAAACACAGATTTCAGAGGTCCCGGTGAACTCATTACGGGCACCACCATTGGCGCTTAAGCTGTTACCTGTGGTTCCTAAATTATGCACAGACTCGGCAATACCGGCCCACGCCACAATGGCAACACTGGCACCTAAGGCACACACGATTAACACACCCAATATCTTGAGTTTTGCACTTGGGCTTTTGTTCATCTCCCCCCCTGGCATCCTTCGCTTTGTGCGGGTCACGACCCAACATCGACTACGACTGGTGCGAACCAGCACATCCTGAATTCATTTGCAGCTTTGTGACAAGCGCTCCCAGACGCGACTAAAACTCACAAATATGCGGAAAATCCATATGCTAGACGACATGGCTAGTTTAAGCAAGCACCAGGATTTTTAATTTTGCGCTTCACCCGCCATCATGGTGCGCTCTTTATCACTTAATAAACGCATGACGTCGACCTTCTGCATGATTTGATCAACAATATAAATACGATCGGTTTCGTCTACTGCAATTCCCGCCGGTAAAATATATTGCCCAGGTGCATCTTCACGTGCACCTTCGCCAACAGGTAGCAATAAATGTCCGTACTCATCAAAAATTTGAAAATTTTGATAAACCGCATCGGTCACATAAACATGATTTTGATTATCCACTGCTAAACCACGCGGTCTTGCAAGATTACCTAAATGTTTTCCCGGCTTACCCCAAGCCCGCAAAAAACGACCGTCACGAGCAAACACTTGAACACGAAAATTACCTGCGTCTAACACATAAAGATTGCCTTGCTTATCCAAGGCCGCTTGAATTGGATGATTAAATTCACCGTCACCAACACCACGCTGACCAATGCGAAACAACATTTCTCCGTGTTGCGAAAATACAGTAATGCGATGATTATCCGAATCGATACCGCCTCGATCAACAGCATAGACCCGATCACCGGAAGGCGAAACCACAACATCACTCAAACGCGAAAATCCACTATTGCGCCCGATAGTGCGTTTGAAATGACCCAGCATGTTAAAAACTAAAATGGCTTGATGACCCGCATCGGCAACATAAATATTTCTTGCGTTGTCCACCGCTACACCCAAAGGTTTTTGCAACACCGCTTCACCGCGCCAACCGATAGGAAACATACGACGACGCGGCACGTCATAGACATGCACTAAACCCATGCGAGTATCGCTAACCACCACGAGCCCATCTTTCGCTGCAACATCATATGGTTTATTCATTAACACGGTGCTACCGGGCTGCTGTTTACCCATAAGCTCTTTTATACGATCGCCAAGATTAGCGTCTTTCAAACTTGCGGGGGAACGTAGTGTCGCCTCATAAACCAAACGTGGCTCCGATGGTGCCGCAGGCCAATATAAAGTCGATTGATTTTTCCCAGGCGAAATCACACTACACGCTAATAGGCTAGTGCTTACTATCAATAATAGAATGGAATGTTGTAGAAAACGTCGAATGCCCATTTTTAATAATACTCGTCAGGGCTAAATAAACACCCATGCCTAGTGTAGGCTTGGGTGCTTAAATCTGACTTATTAATATAACTATGAACCGGCTTTAGCAAGCTCCGCGCGCATGGCGTCGATGGTTGCTTTATAGTCTTCAGTGTTGAAAATTGCTGAACCTGCAACAAAAGTGTCGGCACCAGCGGCGGCTATTTCACGGATATTATCCACTTTAACACCACCATCAATTTCCAAACGAATATCATAGCCGCTTTCGTCGATAATTTTTCTCGCTTCGCGCAGTTTGTCCAAGGTAGCAGGAATAAAACTTTGTCCACCAAAACCCGGGTTTACCGACATTAATAACACCATGTCGACTTTATCTAACACATATTTTAAATAATCGAGTGGGGTTGCTGGATTAAATACCAAACCGGATTTGCAACCGCAGTCACGGATCAAACCCAAACTACGATCGATATGCTCTGATCCTTCTGGGTGAAAGGTGATATAACTAGCACCGGCTTTAGCGAAATCAGGAATGATTCGATCCACAGGCTTGACCATTAAATGCACGTCTATTTCCGCAGTAACGCCATGATTGCGCAAGGCTTCGCAAACCAAGGGCCCGATGGTTAAATTAGGCACATAATGATTATCCATGACATCGAAATGCACAATATCCGCACCTGCATCAAGCACGTTGACCACTTCTTCACCTAAACGAGCGAAATCCGCCGATAAAATGGACGGTGCAATTTTATAATCTGGCATGAGTTTAGCCTCTTGTATTCTAAGGATTAATCGTGTGTGACGGCAATGCCGCGAATTCAGCCGCCCACTTTACCGGAATTTATGCTGTTTTGCAGCTTTGAATCCCCAATCAAACCTAAACAAAAATGCAAGCTACTGTTTTAACTAAATATATTACTTGTATCTGCTTGAGTCTTTGGCTTGCTTCCAGCACGAATGTGGGTGCGTCGAATCTATGGGAAGAAAAACAATGGGGCGATGGGCTAAGTTCACTAATTGATCCCGACGAAGTGCGGTGGTTACCGACCTTGCCACAACAAACTTTTTGCCTTTACCGCGAAACCAAACTCATCGAAATTCAAGGCGGTGTCATATTATTACACCCTCCCGGCGGTCATCCAGACTGGCCACATACCATCGGCGAATTACGCAAAAATCTAGTTAATCATGGCTGGCATACCTTGTCGATGCAAATGCCTGTTAGTGAAAGTAATTTACAACAGCCCGATTTTGAACGTTTTTATGAGGATTCAGCGCCCCGATTCGACGAAGCCATTAAATTTTTCAAGAATATTAATGTCGAGAATATAATTATTGTTGCGCAAGGCGTATCTGGGATTATCGCTAGCGAATACTTGGCACGTAAAGATGAACCCCAATGGAGCGTCAGTGGTTTAATATTAATCAGTCTACCTTCTTATCCCAAGGCCACCAACGGTTTGGATGGTATTAAATCCATTGCACAACTACCGGTTGCTATCCTAGATATTTATGCGGAAAATGATGCGCCACTGGTTATCGAACATGCCGCCTTGCGCCGCAAAGCCGCCAGGGAAGCCAGTTGGCAACCACGCCAGTTCAATCTTCAGCTTGATCTCACCCCCAAAGTCTTACAACTTGCCTATAATCACACGGGTAACCTCGCCTACCGGCAAATCAAAATCGAGGGTGCCGGCCCAAACTTCAGCAGCTATTCAGATAAACTTGTTAAGGTAATCCGTGGTTGGTTAGCCCGCTACGCAGCGGGCACAGTTATACGTTAGAATAAGCCAGAATTTCAAATTCATACTGGATTATTTAGACAAGGTAAAACTCATGCTGAAAACCGCTTTTGTACTACACGTCCTAACAGCCACCATCTGGGTCGGAGGCATGTTCTTCGCGTATATGGCCTTACGCCCAGTTGCTGCCGAATTGCTCGATCCACCGCTTCGCTTACGTCTTTGGCGCCAAGTCTTTGCCCGCTTTTTCCCATGGGTGTGGCTCGCAGTCTTGGTTTTACCTTTAAGCGGCTACGCCATGGCCTTTGGTGCTTACAACGGTTTTGCGCATACAGGCGTCTCGATCAATATCATGCATGGCCTAGGCTGGGTGATGATAATTTTATTCGCCTATGTGTTTTTTATTCCCTATAAAAAACTCGCCCTAAAAATTGATCATGAAATGATTCCTCAAGCAGCCGACGCGCTGGCGCAAATTCGGCGTATCATCGGCATCAATTTATTATTAGGTCTTTTTATTGTCGCGCTCGCGGCGAGTATTCGTTTCTAAGGTTGCGTTATTTTGCTTATGATAAAAAACCGCTGGTTTTGTTTATTAGTTTTATTGCTATTGAGCCCAACAATTTTTGCGGCGCGATATTTGGACAAGACTATCACCACTGACTATACCAATACCTATAACGTCGTCGAAATAGTGGCCGTCAATACCAGCAACGAAATGGCCGGTATTGCCAATGTATTAGGCCTTGATCTGGCAACGCTTTGGTATATCGACCCCAACGACCAGCTAATCAAAGCCTACGTGCTGGATAATACTCATCAGAATGATGGCAACAACGAAAATTTTGTTGTTACCGGCATGAGTAATAGCAACGAAACAAACGATAGCCATGCATATGTTTCCGGTTATTACACCAAACAAGACACGGGCAAACGCCAAGCGGTGTTATGGTATTGGGATGTGTTAACGACTCAATATAAAGCAGTCGATCTTAAGCCTTATACCCGCGATATTACTTTATGCCCTTCGCAAATCAGCGGTACGAATACGGAGTGTTATTTTTTAAATCCCGACGGTACAACCTATGACGCGCCAAACAAACACGCGCCTACTAGCTTATGCGATAACTCAGCATGGATGAACACCATTCCCACCGCATATACGGTTGAATGCGATGATGAAACCATTGCAAATTCAGTGAACCAAGCCGGCGTAGTCGCCGGTGTCTCTTTTCACAAAACCCTAGGCACAGGTGCCGAAGTTCGCCGCCCTGTTTATTGGTATCGCACCGACACCACCGAAGAAACCACTCGCGAATACACCATCGCCAGTCTCGGTTCTTTATTAGATGTTCGCCCGGATGAGGACCCTACCCCCGAGATCCTCACGGACAATACCGCAGTAATCAATCGAATTTATTTTTGGGGTGAAGTTAACTCCATCGATGAACGTTTGGGTTTAGCCGTTGGTCAAGTGTCATTTGCAGAACAAAACAACCCTCAATACCCCGGCCCCGTATTACCCGATGGTGAAACCAAACCTCCTTATATTTATCCTTCTTTTGATAAGAATTATCCGCTCACGTTTAGTGAATACAAAGATGCTCACCTAGCAACGACTGATTTGCCTGCCACCTGGCATAGCATTAATGTAGGAGGTGAGTTTCTTGGGCCTTTTCCAATACCGCACCGAATAAACAATTGCGATCTCGATCCCAATGAAACAAAAAACTTAAACAATGAGCAAGTACATAATAAATTACGCGAACAGTGTTACAAACCATTGCTCGCGGGTGAAAGCATTTCACTTCAATCCATTGCCAGCGGAATTATTTCCGGCTGGTATAACGACGGTGGGGTGAGCCATGCACGTGTTTGGTCGTTTCGCCCTCGCAGTGGAGAAAATCCCTATGTAATTAAGCAAGACCCCGCTGTATTGGAAGATTACATCACCACCGAGGTCGGCTATAGCGCTAGTTTTGGTGGCCCCAATTCGAAGGCGTTGTTTAGCAATACCTTGGAATATTTTGGCGAATATGAAACCGCGTCACCCGTAGCGCAAGTGCCTGGTATTTTAATTCAAGGATGTGGTTTGCTCGATGTAAATGATTTAAGCACGATAAGACCGAACAGTCCTTATCTTGAGCTGCTGGACATCACTAGTAACTACCCAAGCAATATGCTGATAAAAGATGTGGCAGGTGCCTATCATTATTTACAAGTATCTGGAAAAAACGTTGATCTCAGCGTGAACCTTGAAACGAATGTTGAGACCCTAACTGTTGGCGACCGGCACACCTATGTTGCTACTATCACAAACAACTCGCCCGATATATTGTCGGAAAACAATTTTGCCACCTGCGTGACTCTGCGTGTGGAGTCAAAAGTAGTGCTAACTTCAGCTTCGCGCACTGAAGATCAACAGCCCGGTGGTATTACATTTTCAAATCCAAAAAGTAGCTCAAACATTGCCAGTTGCAGCACCGATGAAGTTGGTGTCACTTGTCTTATTGGCTTAATACTACCGCAACAAACCATTGCCTTTACCATCGACGCTGAGCCCCGCCCCTTATTGGCCGACCGATTAGTGCAAACCGAAGCCGTCGTTAGCTCGGTGGAAGAACCTTTAAACAGCCTACTTCGCCCCGAAACCGGTGAGGCCTTGCCTGCAGATAAAGTGAATAACAAAAGCCAACGACAAATTTATGTGGAACGCAGCACCTCATGGCAATGTTTTATTGCTACGGCAGCATACGGATCATATCTTGAGCCTGAAGTACAGATCTTGCGGGATTTTCGTGATCAATATTTATTAAATTTCAAGCTCGGACGATGGCTCGTCGATAAATATTATTTTTATTCACCACCGATAGCTAATTTTATTGCGCAGCATGAAAATGTACGCCGTGTCACGCGCTGGTCACTCACGCCACTAGTCATTTTCGCGAAATACCCAACCATGAGTAGTTTGACTTTTCTAAGTGTACTAATAATGGCATTGAGTTGGAATTGGCGACGGCGGATTGATTAACAAAGCCATCGCCAATAATACTTAACTTAATGCATCACGCACACGTTCAAGTCGACCACGCACCTCAATCGCCAAATCTTCGACACCTGGTTTAGTAACCAAACCTAGTACAGCTTTCGGGTCCATAAACGCAACGGTAATTGAATCATCGGCCTCTTGGCGCACGACTACATTACATGGCAGCAATAAACCGATATCAGGGTCCGCATCCAAGGCTTGATTCGCCAATGGCGGATTGCAGGCACCCAAAATTGTATAAGGACGCTTTTCCACACCTATTTTTTCTTTTAAAGTGGCTGAGACGTTAATTTCCGTCAACACGCCAAACCCTTCTGTCTTTAATGCTGCTGTCACTTTTTCAATGGCTTCATCGAAACCACCTGAAACTGTTGTGCTAAATCCATACATAGTATTCACCCTTGAATTTTCAACGCGCCTACTTTAACCCGCATGCAAAACAATATCCAGCCGTACTGTGAACAAGCCTAAAAACCGGACTAGACTCCGTAAATTAATTTTGAAATTACCCCATTAGAGACACTAGCGATGGAAAAAAAAGTGTATATAATTAAGCGAGGTGTGGGGCTATACAACGGTTCAGGTCAAAAACCGGAGACAAGCAGCTAATCGCTCTCGGCAACACGTGGGAAAACCGAGATTTATCCGGTTCAACAACCAATAAAAGAACCGCATAGCACGATACCTAGCTGCTTGATCTCCGGATCTCTACTCATCAATAATAAAGCAGAATTTTCAGCCTAAAATCAGCTTGAAGTGTTGAAATATGTGCGTCAGGGTAAGACAGCCCCTTGAGTCTTAATCCTGATAAGCCAGTCTGCTGAAAAACTTGCGCTTAACACCAGAATGTAGCCAGTGTTCAAAACAGGCTTAACAGTTTTCGGCAACCTGTGGGATAACCCGAACTTTCAGCGGGCTGGCTTTTCTAAGCATTCAATCAATGAACTAAACATTTCAGGAAGTCAGTTCCGCCAAACCATCACGATTAACCACAACTTGATATTCTATTTTTTGAAAAATCGATCATTACACGGGTTTTGTTCGGCAAATATTGTCCTTGAGGGAAAAAATAGCCAGGCTGCCGTGGAAAAACCTTCAGTGCTCGCCTCATAGCGTTGAAATAGGCTAATCATATGTCCTGCTGCAAGATCATCACGTATTAACCAATCCACCAATAACGCTGCCCCCATACCAACTAAAGTGTCATCTAGTAGGGCAAGCGTGTCTGAAATCGAAACATTGGAGTTTATTTTTACTTTTGTTAGCGTCGTCTCCTTTGCTTTGAACATTTATTGTGCTCGATCTTTAGGCAACAAAGAGCTCAAGCAGGCAATTAATAGCGAATTTTTTCGCGAAAACATCATCACAGTTGCAAAACTCTACTGTCATTAGGTTTAACCATTCGCGTATGTCAAAAAGAAGCTTTTACTATCAGCTTTGAAGACAGTTATGCAGGGAACTTTTCTAGTTTACTCTGTTGATCGTTAAAAACACCGGGAGATAAAAATCTTTTTAACTCCCGGCAACACGTGGGAACCGTTTTACCTCTGCTTGTACTTCCCCTGTTTTAAAAGAGCCGGAGGTTGAAAATCTTTTTCAGCCCCCCGGCAACACGTGGGAAAGTAAATCTCTAATTTTTTTGCTCTTCTTTTTTAATTCCCGTGTTTTAAAAACACCGGGAGATAAAAATCTTTTTAACTCCCTGCAACACGTGGG
>JAOUJM010000156.1 GCA_029883265.1 Gammaproteobacteria bacterium | reverse complement strand
ACGCCTGATACCTTGTTCGCTCCAACCGCATACACATTGCTCACATCGGTGCCCCATAAATCATAAACAGAAAACAGCATCGGTAAATCTGATGGTGATAAGGATCTTACCGAGGTCGTATTGGAACCCATAGGAGTTGCGGAAATTACCACTGAGAGACTGCCTGGTCCCGTATTAGTCACTGCTTCAAAAGCAAAATAGTAGGTTTTAGCTTCTAATCCATCTATTTCTATTTGGGTGTTTGTTGTGACGATAAGCGTCCATTGGTTTTTAGGCAGTTGGGAATTGTCACTGTAATAAACGTTATAGGAGATGGCATCAATTACCGGATTCCAATTCAAAACTACTGCTCCAGTGGCAGGCTTAGCGCTAAATCCATTTGAATTTAGATTAGCAGATGTTTGCTTAGCTGTACCATCACAAGAAATTGTAACTAACACTATTGCAGCCAGAAAAAATAATCGATACCACTGAAACTTACCAATATAGTGTGTCATTCTCGGCTTCTTCAATTCGGATTGATCGTGTGATGCACAATAGCATGCCAGATTTTTTCACTAAAAACTACTGGATTTCTAGTGGTGGACGCAGGATATGAAGTCGAAATTAGTTCCAGTTAAGCTTCCGTTCCCTAAGGCAACACTAATGATGATTTACAATTCGTTTGGGTTGTATTTGTCGATATTCATATATGTTTTCTTATGTGAGCTCCCTACTGTTTGTAAGCGCTCAGAACACTGTTTTTCAAAATATTAGGGAAAACTGATATCTGAACTTCAGCCTATCTATATTGATGCATAAAAACCGATTTAACAAAGTTCATGAAATACTGGAATTGCCGACGCGACCGAAGGCAAGCAAAAGGCAGTTGATGAACGTTTAATAGAAACAGAGATCGACCGACGATCCTATTTATCGAATTTTTTATGTTTGCCAAGCTATTCTAGCAATTCATGACATTTCGCAATGGTGCATAGACTCAATTTTCAAACAAAAATTTTCACCTATAGATCCGAATGTTTATGTCCATCGTCAATTTTTTTTAGCTCAGTTTTAATTTGTTGCAATGGATCAATGTCCAAGACATACACGCCCAGCTTTGCAAATAATACGAGGATAAGCGCACCACCGGCGAGCACCACAAACCAAAAAATCACCATATCCATGAAAAATTGTTCCTTGCTTATTTTTTCTACACTATTTGAAATGGCTTACAAAAAATCGTGCGCACTATTACATGGGCATAGAAAATTTTCAATGAGCTTTTATGCATTGATTCAATAGATGGCTATTATTACGACAGTCCTGGTTCAAGTTTCTGAAAAAGCAACTAACACATATTTTAGATTCAAATAAACGATCATTTATTCATCTTTAAACAATACAGCCTCGATTTCAGATGGTGTTACTGAGATGATCTTCGATAGTTATTCCTAGACGGACTAACCTGTTTCACACTTAATTATACTATTCCCTAGTTTTGGCGTTTGCAGCACTTTTGTCTTGCTAGGTCAGGAATCGAAAGGAAAAACAGTCAAACCATCAACAAGACATTGTTTAACCCCTAGTCACTTCAATAATCGAAATGCAAAATTTTTTTCTCAATTCCCCGATTCCCCGATTCCCCGATTTTCACTAGGTCCAATAACTTCAGCAACACAGGCTGCGACAAATATTATTCTGTCGACTGCACCTCTGTCATCGAGTGTTCCCACCAATTGTCAAATAGTTTATTACAAGTTATACGAGTTAATCAAAATATGCATAATTCGAATCGGACTTTAGCCTTCTATTTAAATGGAATAGACCCATCATCATTTACCGGTGCCTGATCGAACAGGTTACTGCTTAATAAAAAGTTGATTTCTTTGTAAAGTTCAGCTGAAGCATTTGACTGAGATAGTTGTTTTAGATATTTTCTCGATTCGTCCTCATTGCCAAGTCTGTTGTTATACACTGCTAGTTCCGCACGTGCCAGATTGGCCCGTAGTTCAAGCTGTTCATCGGGATTTTGTTTTAATTCTTTTTCGGCCCGTGATAGATATGATTCATATAACTCAATTGTCAGTGGAAGATTATCCTGATTTTTAAAGGCAAGCATCTGCACTGCTTTTAAACTCTTTGGGTCTTTGTCAATTGCGTCTCGCAAATAGCGGTTTGATAATTCTTGATCCGATTCAAGTTCTGATGTTACACGCGCCAACGCAAGCAATACGGGTACACTTCGCTCTGAGTCTACTGATAGCTCTTCTAGAAAGTTTCGAGCTTCCAAGTTCCTTCCTTCCGCAGAGCTGTTATTGGTATAGATATTGATCGCTTCCGTTTCATCTGGAAGGAATGTGATTACGTCTTCTAAATATTTGTATGAGGCTTCGTCATTAGCAAATGTTTCAAGAAAGCCATAATGTTCATTTAAAGACTTACTCACTAATTCTTGAAATTGATTTCTTGCGGAGTCCCGATCACCACTTTGCCGATACAAAACCAAATTCCGATGGTACGTAGCAGCTCCTGGTACCCGGTTATATTGTTTTTGATAATAGTTGTGGGTTATCTCTATACCATCTATAAAAAGAGTTGGCGGGTTTACCGGTGCAATTTCACGTTTCATGGATATCGCTTGTTCTTGATTTATCTGCAATCTATCTCCCTGCAATCGATTCCTATGGATTAATGTTATATTGTCATCGTAGTTTATTGACTCAACAATATTTTGTTGCACGGCATTTGTATGAGCTACCGCAACTTCAGATTCTAAAAGTTTTGCAGGTCGATTGATAAAACCTGCAACAATAATAACAATCGCCATCAACACTAGTACAGAAAGATTTTTTGAAGCATTGTTCATTATGTTCTCTCTCGAAATTAGGTCTGAAAAGCGCGGTACGCTGGCACCATGTCCGGGCGCACCGCTCAGATCAAATAAATAAAACTGAATTAAATGCCACAGAAAATTCCAGCGATACTATTTCCAGCGGTATCATCGCCTCGGCCTTGGCGTTTTTCAATTCGAACACGAACACCGCACAGACGATACCCCGATGACTTATTTGTAAAACCGACATAGTTCGACCAACTACCCCATGGACCAGGATTGCTCATATCTTGCCAGTACGCAAAAGGATTATCTTCATATAGTCCCCCGCTCGATGTATGAGCACACAGAAAACGAGATGCATTCAGTGCGGTATCATCACCTGATTTTTGATTAGGTTCCACTTTAATTTGTAAACCTAAATAGGCTTCACCACCGGCATCACACAAACGCCAGCTACCCCAGGATCCCCACGGAGCATAGTTTGAGTCGTTGGGAAACGCATTTAGCACAACACTTGATGAAGTACCAGGATAAGTACATCTCAAAGCCAAACGGTTAGCGGCCGTATCATCGCCACGTCCCTGATTGCTCTCAACTGTCATGACAAAAGAGTTCACATATTTACCGGTTGGACAGGTGTAGGTAAACCAATCTCCCCATGGACCATTATTGTTTGGGTAAATAGTCTGCTGATCATTCCAAGATGCAGCAAATACATGGCTTGAGAAGAGAAGAGATATTGAAACAAAAAATATTTTAGAAAACACGATTTTCATTTTGTTACTCCCTGAATGTAGTCTTTATTCCAAGGCAATATAAGTCACATTTGCAAACACCAAAATTAACTATTTGCAGAAAATAAAATGTATGCCTTACACCAGGACTATATATCAGATCAAAACAGTGAGAAATTTGAAAGAATTGTACTTTTTTAATATTTGGTTGTTAAATTTTTAAATGCTATTCATAGACAAACTGAACGCCTTGCGCTTTTGCATTTTTAAGAGCTTTGATTTACTAGCTAGCACTCAAAATTAACTGTGATTAACATTCATGCAAAAACATTTTCTTGTTCACCCATAGCGAGTAGACCATCACTAGATTAAATACAATAAAATACAGCGACACAAAGCTCATGGTATCGAGTTGATTGTTTAAATAAAAACGACCACGCAAGACAAATTGACCATGTAAATAACTGCCAGCGACTATAAAACTCATCATCCATCCCCATAAGCGGCGTTGCCATAATCCATAAACCGCGATAAACGATGGAATTACACTAACCAAAATATCACCCGTAGCTATTTCCAACACACTGGACAATTTGCCTTTGATCGGTATGAGTTCTATATAAATGAGAAAAAATGTATGCCAGTAACGATGACATTTAATATTGTGACACCGATGATGATCAATAAGCAATTCGGCCGTTGTTTCTGCATTTCCATGCTACCTCTCCCTGCGCCTGTGGGGTCCGCCTGTGGGGTCAGAGCACAGTTTTTGCTAATATTAGAAAAACTGGTATCTGACCCCACTTATAAATGGAACCTTTATTAGTCTATACTAGTGATAACAATTAGACGCGCTGTGTTCAGATTTGTAATATTGCTTATTTTATAAGCCGAACCCAGCTAAAAATAACAGTTTATACATGTGGGAAGGGAATCCAATGAAAGCTCATTCAGTTTTCGTCGCACGTACGTGCCTGTATTTTTTCATTTTATTTATTGTCGCCTGCGCTGAACAGCCACCACCGCTTACAGATAAAGCCAGTTTTAAAGGCTTTAGTGCAGAACAATCGCATTTACGTTTAGGCGTGCGAGCATTAGGCGCTTGGTCGAGTCCAGTAGAAATTGATAACGAAATAGTCACAAACACTACTGCCCACATGGCCCTAGGGCCCAAGGCTGTCATGAATGCCTCGGGACAACAGTTTTTAAGCTGGCAATTGTTTGAAGATTTTGATGCGAATAGTGGCCAATACCAGCTCGCTCGTAATAAAGTCCTTTATAATGATAGCAACAATGGCTGGCAATCAAGTTTACCTTTTCGCGCAGACCAAGCCAGTTTACCTTCTAGTCCTCAATTTCAATATTCACAAAACGGTCAATATCTATATGCGCTTTGGCAAGTGCAAGAGGTATTGATGTTTAATCAATTCGAATCTGCCAACGGCTGGGGCACACCGCGAGAAATTGGTCAGACCCAAGGTGGTTGGTTAAAAGTGCATGATAACCAAGCCCATGTGTTTTGGATGACGGCCTTGGGCAGTGGATCGCGCATTGATCATCAATTGTATGACCCGACAGTTTCTTGGATGCCACCAAGAGCTATACAAAGCGATCAAGTCATTCTAAAGCTTAGTCAGCCTATGCGTGATAGTTTACAGATTCATTTTGTTGCTCTGCAAGCAACCAATACGGGTGGTTTTGCATTGACGCACATCACCCAAGCCATCGATGACACAGTCAATGTCAATATTGTGGAAAATTTAAATCCTGGGCAAAACATCACTCATTTGTTTTTTCATATGAACCCGCATAACAATCAACTAGACGTGGTATACGTCAAGCGCATGGAGGATCAAAGTCAAACCATTTTACATCGTCACTTTAATGGAGTCTGGTCAGAAAGTACGACACTTGATCAAAGCATGAATGACTATAGCCGCCTCGATGGACAAATTGATGTCACCATGGATGATGCAGGCAAACTTACTATTGTTTGGTTTAAATATGAAGATGATGGCGCGATCATTCGTGCAACACCGGTTGCCGTGGAAAAGCGTGCTGACCAAAGCTTCACTCCAGCCGCAGCGTTATCCAGTCCGGTTTTTATTCGTAGCAGTGGTAGTGGTGTTGAAAACAACGCCAACGAATTATTTTCGCTCCATGTGCAATCGGATTCAAATCAACAACTCGCGGTTATCTGGGTACAGCAATCAAATAATTTAAGCGAATTATTTTTTAACCAACAATCCCCTACTTCGATTTGGCCAGTACCTGATGTAATCAGCACTTATGCGGCCAATAATACAACTATCAATGGCGCAAGTGTAGTCGTGAATGCCAATGATAAACATGTGTACTGGCTCACAGGCTCAGATGTAGGCAATGACCGAGTGTATAGTCTTAACCATAGTGAAAGTTTAGGTCGCCCGGGAACGCCGGTCACCCCCAATCCACTTGATCCCGGCGCGACCAAGCCTAGCAATCATTTATTAAGTAGCGATGTTTGTGAGGCATGTCATTTACCCACGGGTTTAACCCAAGTAGAACATGCAGAAGTCATTGGCACTTGTGTCAGTTGTCATAATTCTGTGATCGCCGGAGGTAAAACTGAAATACATATAACAACAACAGACATGTGTGATGCATGCCATAGCGTTATTACTTGGATGCCCGTGATTTATGTTGATCATACTCAGGTTCTAGGCAGTTGTAATAGCTGCCATACACAAGTGGTCAATCATATTTCCACTACTCAGATTTGCGAAGCTTGCCATACAGTGACTATTTGGATACCTGTCCTGTTGGTGGATCATAATGAAGTGATGGGGCTGTGTTTTGATTGCCATAATAACGTGATTGCGGCCGGAAAATCTGCCACGCATGAAGTGTCTTCAGACAACTGCGCGGAATGTCACAATACCGTTTCTTGGTTACTTAGTGGCGCAACACCACCGCCCAGCAATCCCGGTGGTCCACCGCCAAACCTACCGCCGTTGCCTCCACCAAATACTGGCCCAATTGATCCTACACAGGGTTTACCTGCCAATCATATTAATACGACGCTTGAGTGTTTAGCATGTCATGTGAATGGTACTACCTTTGTCCCCTTCGTCGATCATGCGCAAGTCATTGGTACCTGCGCTGAATGTCATAATGGGACGGTTGCTCGTGGTCAACCAAGCTATCACATTGCCACCACAACTATTTGTGAGGCCTGTCATCAAACCATCAACTGGATTCCGGTGTTAGTTGATCATACCCAGCTATTAGGCACTTGTGTGAGCTGCCATTCCAAACCGGTGAATCACATTATCGCAAGTGATGAATGTAATGCCTGTCATCAGGTCGATTATTTTGTACCCGTAATTGCAGTCGATCATAACCAAGTCATCGGCTCCTGTTTCGATTGTCATAACGGAATGATTGCCACCGGAAAAAGCGCTACTCATGTTCCAAGCTCAGAAATTTGCGAAGAATGTCATGCCACCACCCATTGGATTCCCGCTTTGAATAATGGCGTACCCGGCGGCATTAATGGCAGTGATCTATGGCAACGCCAGGCTATGGTTTCAAGTTATGTTTTAAATACCCAACGTGAAAAATTACATGGCCCTATCGTTGCTGCCCTAGGCGGCCAACAAGCAGCCTTATCAATCGTCAAACACAGCAACTTCAATCCGATCACGGGCCGTTTTAATAGTTCTCAAAGTGAGTTGTTTAGTTTAGATGTCAATACACAAGCCTGGTTAAGTGACGCACCGATTGCGCAAAACGATTTGCAAGGCGCAAGTATTATTAAAACCATTGCTGGCGATGGTCAGAATTATCAGCTTTATGCCCTGTGGAAACATAACGATCTACTTTATTTTAGCGGTAAAAATAATGCTGCTATTTGGGATTTGCCTTTGACCTTGGGCGCTGTTTATGATGATTTTCAATTGCTCAAGCAAGCTGATCAAACATTGTGTGTCATTTGGACGGAAAAAACCGCCACTGGCTTATTACTCAATGCACGACGCTTATCCGCTGGAAACGTCTGGTCAGGTATATTTAGCACGCCTATTGAAACAGGCAGCGATTTATCACTTGCCGTGGAAAACTTTTCGCAACAAGTGGCAGTGTTGGCATATCAACATACGGCAGGCGCAAACACGATCGCTAAGCAAGTCCAAGTGCAGTTGTTCGAATTAAATGCCGCTAGTGGCTGGGTATTGAGAAATTCGCAATTAAGTTTGAGCGAAACTAATTTAAAATCAGCGCAATTGAGCTTAGCCTTTACCACGGATAATCGACCCTTGGTGGTTGGTGCATTGGTGCAAAATATTCCGTTGCCAAGTCTGAGTATTGTATACACACAACTTGAAATCGGTAGCAATCAATGGAGCGCTTTGCAGCGCATTGGACGCAGTGAAAACCAAGCCAATTTTCTCGCCAGCCCATTACGTTTGAAGTTCAATCGCAATGGTAATATTTTGCTTGCATGGAGCCAAGTCGAATCTCCAAGCTTGAATCAAGTTCGATTTAAGGCTTATAGCAATCAGTTTGATCCCCAAAGTAATCAGTGGTCAGGTGCTGATTATTTAGGATCGCTATTTGACCGATTTGAAGGTAGCGTGGATATAGTACAGCGTGCCGATGGTAGTGCCATGGCGATTTGGTCTACACTGCAACAAAATAACAGTATTTTATCTGCACGACGTTTCGATTTACAAAATGGTTGGACGGCGACCAGTGAAATAATTGCAGGATTTGATTTAAACAATGATGGACAAATCAAAGACACTGTTTTGCAATTCTCAGGCAATGATATTTATGCCGCATGGGTTGTCAGCAATACCACCGCCAGTGGTGAGCAAGTGAGTACATGGACGGCGAAATCGACGTTTTAGATATTTAAAGCGCTCATGATAAAGCCAAAAGAAAAAGCGCTGCAAAAATGAACTGAGCCGCAACTATACAGGCAAGGTTATTTTGTTAGCGCTTTATTCTTCTATTTTAAAAAAATTTAATCAGATATTATTCAAGCACGCCTCATAGGTGCTTCAGTTTGTATATTGCTTTACTGTATTTTTCACTTTACAAAAAAATCATGCCCAATTTTCAAAAACATGCTCGTAGCCGGCAGGTATGAAAACCTGTCGACTTGGTAGTGGGCATCGTATTCTACAGCCATCACCAGGAACCTTTAGAATTGTTTATTCGTTAACAAAGTGGGTATAAATATTTCCATCAAACTTTTCATTGCACTTGTTGTTGAATAGGACTAGGATTGTTGGGAATCTTTTCCCAATTATTCTGGTGAGAAAAACATCATCCAGGCCAAACATTAATCAACTGGAGGTGATTACATGTTTAGAACAAAGGTTTGTTATCTCTTTTTCTTTGTTATTTTATTCTTCATTCCCATTCATGCATTCGCCTATGGTTTTAACACGGTCGATAATAGCACCTGGTCAAAAACCGCGGTGCGTAAAATTTTACACACCTTCACTTATGGAGGATTTGCATCCGATGAACAAATTGAACGTTGGGCAAAACAATCGCCCGATGTTGCCATTAATGAAATTCTGACTTTTGATGCGCTCAATGAAAAGTTGTCGCCTAGCCAAGACGCCAGTGCCTTACACGCTGACAATTTACAAACCTTGCAAGAGTTTTGGAGCTCAACAACTTTAGATAATCCTGTTGACACCAATCAACAAAGCAAATTTTCGTTGCTTGCAACAAACGCGGCGAGCAAAAAATATTTATCCACGACAAATTTACAAAATACCTGGCTGCAAGCCGTAAGCACGCGAGGCATCAATTCCTTTCCGCATAAAGTTGCGTTCTTCTTAACTAATTATCATATGGCCATCAGTATCAGTAAAACTCGTGCTGCATTGATGCGCGATTTTTATGATCGAACGCTCGAAGCCTTGCGTCAGGATAAAGATCTGTTTGATGTATTAGCCCAAGGCGCAAGCTCAGCAGCTGTCTCAAGAGCCTATGGACATGCATTTAACCGTTTTAATAATCGCACGGGTAAGTTTTTCGGCAATGATGATTTTGCGCGTGAGTTTCATCAACTGTATTTTAAAATCCAAGGCAATACAGAAACTGATCCCGATTATCACGAAAATACGACAATTGAAAACACCGCTTGGGCACTCACTGGAATGCGTCTCGACAGAAGCAATGATTTTGCTAGCGACGATATTAATGATTGGTCGATCGCACCCATCAATTTTACCGATCATGCCTATATTGATGGCAATGGAAATAGTGTCATGCTGTATAACCAAACCTGGCATCATCAAAACTATCTAGAAATTTTACACACGCGGATATCTGGAGTAAGTGCTGAGGAGAAAATTCAAAATCTAGCGCGTGTCGCGGGTTACCATGTAGAAAGTTTAGCTAATCTACCGGTATTCATCATCGACTTTTTTGCTGACGATAATTTAGATGAGTTTAAGAAAAATCAAATTCGTGAAGCATGGCAATTGACCGAGCCCAAAAGTCTATTGAGCTTTTTACGCAGTTATGCAATCTCAGATATTTTTCATAGTGAAACCACAGTTAAGTTTCGCTCGGCCTTCGATAGAAACCTATTGATCTATAATCTAAACACCGTGGATAATCAAGAAAACTTTAGTCGCGCTGAATCGCCCAAAGCACAAATGCAAATCGAAGGCGCCACTGTTTTCCAACCGGCGCATGATGTCTTCGGTGGACAAACGGGTCTTCAGGCAGCAAACAATCCGAATATTTTCAAGGACGCATACAAACGTAATGTCACTAAAAATATTTTTCTGGGCCGCGCTAGTAGTGAGGAAGGCCCGGCACTCGCCAATCCATGGGAAAAAGATTGGGCCAAACTCATTCCCGCCAATGATGACGGTGAATATGAAGTCAAAGATGTTGCTGAATGGTTATGGTTACGTTTTATCGGTGATGATGGAAAGAATCTACAAGACTTGGAACGTGCACATATTCATGCATTATTAGCCCAAGGCGTTGACCTAGGCTACGCGCTTGACCCGACAAACCCTGATAAGAGCTATGGCAAAGAGGAATTGGATAACGACGCCATTCAGGCCATTCTCGAAACCCACGAAACATCACTAATGACTCTCAATAGCGATGATGTCATCCTGCGACGATCCGCCAATACTCGCATCGGTTTAGCAGTGAACTTCATAACCATTACACCATTCACATTCGCTGGCGAGGGGAACTAATTATGAAAAGACGAGATTTTTTACGCGGCAGTATTGTTAGTGGTG
>JAOUJM010000379.1 GCA_029883265.1 Gammaproteobacteria bacterium | reverse complement strand
ACTAGAATACCTATACTAGACCAGTCTATAAAATCATGAACCTGGAAGATGGTATAAACTAAAAATGGGGCAATCAGAATGATGAAAAACCATCCTATGCTACTGAGCGTGATAAGTTTGACTGCTTTTTCTGAGCAAGTGCAGAAATCCAGGTAATAAATCATAGAGATAAGAGGAGAGGAAAAATATGCGCTATAACTCAGGGCGAGCCAGCAAACATTAACCCAATAGCCGGCATCATTCGCAAAAAACTTTTCGGGGTTTTGAAAAGCGGGGAAAATACTCAGTGCAACAAAACCAACTGACATAATTGATATTGCAATAATGCTAAAAAAATAGTGAATCAAATTGGGAGATTGTTTTCTTTTGCTCATGTTTTCCTAATCAAGGAAAAATCCATCCGCTTGTTAATATCAAGATTACGCAAGAATAGTGCCGGAGAATAGGTGTGAGTGGTGGTATATAGGTGTCCGTTTTAGTGGGGAGGTTCAATCTGACCCCAAATTGGACCCCTAATTGTATGCAAATCTCCGCGCAAGCATTAATGTATAAAATGGCTGAATCTACTCAATCACAATGTACGACTGTGTCACTCGATAAATTTTGAGATCTTTTTGTGCGGCATAAGTGAATTTGTTTTCATTCTCGTGGAAGTAAGCGGGCCAGTAGTGGTCATATTCTTTTTCCAGCATAACATTCCCAACATATAGGCGATTAGAGATATAGGGATTATGACCGTGCACATAGTTGCCCCACGAGGACAAGCCGGGTCCAGAGTAGCTCACCGAGCTAACTAAAGGCAAACGCGGATGGATTTTGTGAGGATAGTGTCCCATTATGATCGGATGAGTGTTTATCATCGTGCCAAACTTTTTTGAACGTTCATAAATCGTATTGTCGTTCGCTAAAACAATCGCCCGAGAAGGGATCTGTATTCGACTGCCATCGGGCCAAAGCCAATAATAATTTATCTCATAGTCGGACCCGCTTAGTTGAGAAAGTCGGTTTCGTGGATAGTCTTTTTTTACATCCTTGGTGAAATAGCCAACTACATTCTGAGTGTTCCAGACGGTTTGAATCCCAATCTCGTTATGAGACTTTGAATTATAATGTTTGAGCATCAACTTCTTCTTTGGAAGACGCTGGTGCTCTGGTTTCACCTGCGTATAAACAAATGCATACATTCCTCCATCTTTAGAAAGGACCATTTGGTCGATGTTGTAGGCCGGCGTTTTTAATAATGGTTTATGGTTGTAAAAGACTTGATACGAATGGCAGGGCTGAACCGGTTGGGTGCAGGCGTAGAATAGGGTGTGTTGTTGATCGACTGAACTAAGAACTGGAAAGTTGCCTTTAAACTCGGGGTCCATGATATCGACGAAAAATTCGCTAAATAATTTGCTATTGATAAACGATCCTTTTTTGTGATCGACTTCCAAGTATCGAAGATGGCCGTCACTATTGTTTAAGATTTGCAAACGATTGGTTGTGCGATGAATGCTGTGTCCATTACATACAATATGACTCTCTATGATTTGCTTATTGTTACGATCTGATGTATCCCAATTCTCAAGCACAAAACAAGAACGTTCTTCAGCTTCAAAGTAAACGGGTTCCTGTTGCATGAAAGCACGAAAGTGCTTGTTATTCGCAATAATAGATGCATTTGGCAATTGTAAATGATAAGTGGCCCACCAAGAGCTGGGATGATTTGCTATGCCCAGCCATTTGAATTTTGTTTTGTTGGGAAGTTTAACCGACTGGCGTTTCCCGTTGATATACACATGCTGCGTTTGAAAAGGCGAGCCAAAAGGGAAGGCACTGCCTTTAATAATCGTCATCGCATAGCGATAATCCGGGCTGAGTTCTAACGCCGTTAAGCGTCGCCCGGCCAACCAACCAATACGAAATGGAATAATAATCGTCATTTTCGCCTGTTCGGGAATACGAGTCAGCAATTCGACCTCAGGTTTATCCACTAGGCCGATAATAGTAGGTGGATCGGGAAAAAGTGTCTGTAAGGATAATTCCTTCGCCACAGTGTTGGTCGATAGTAGAAGCAAAAAAACAATAGAAACGATTTTTAATCGCAACATAATTGAGCCGAAAATTGCCTCGCTTGGTTTATTGAGGCGCAGTTGTTTAACGTGTTTTACCCCAAAAGAATAGGACAAAATAGAAAAAAGTAGTAACTGCGTTTATGCTTGATGGCATTTATTTTCCTTGTACTTCATTTTGTAAGCCGACACAAGATTAGGTGTTTGATAGATCATACATCGACAGGACGAGCGAAATAGTTGATATTTTGTGATTCACGAGCAAATTCGTCAGTAATTCACAACCAATATAAAAGTCTATTCGCTGGTTATAAAGAGAGAACATATTCAAGGGAACTATTTCCCAAATAGAAACTAGTGCAAATAATTACGAAAAATTATTTCAAAGTCTACCAAACCAAACCAAACCAGAGCAGGTCTTGTCTTTTGCCTTGTTCAACTCTTTAACAGCGCATAGTCGTTGATCCGAATCATATCAAAACGAATCAAGACTATTTTCTAAAATAGCGCAGACTCTGATTCTTGAGAGCAAAAGACAAAACCTGAATCTCCCCCTTTTTAACGGACGCTCTTAACCTTCCTCAGTTACTAGTTAAAGCGGTTGTAAAATGCCGAATACGGTGCCTTGTGGATCGACACAATAAGCATGACTACCAACACCGGGAATTTCCATGGGTCCCGCCACCTTGGTTCCGCCATTGGCTTCGATACTGGTAATTGAATCATCAAGCGAGCTGACTTCAATGGTATTGACCACGGGTTGTTGCAGATTCGAACGATCAACAATGGCGCCGTTTATACCGGGCGTACCTTCTTCACCGGTGGTAACCAACCAGTAGTCAACAGGACCGTCCCATTTATTAATCGTCCAGCCAAAGGCGTTTGCATAAAACTCGACGGTTTTTTGGGGATTGTCTGAAGTGATTTCAAAATGTGTGGGTCTATTCATTTAATTCTACTCCTTCTTGTTGTTAAAAATACATCGTTGCTCAAACATCGTGATAAAAATATTTATCTACCTTCGGGTGCGATAAGTCCCGGTGGTGGTGGGTGACCAATACCGTAACGCTCGCCTTTTTCTACAAAAGCTTTTAAGCGTGTCGCGAGCAGATCATTCCAGCCAAAGCTATACATTTGTTGTGTTTGCTCATCCAGTTCGCCAATAATGTGATGGGATAAAGCAAGCGTGGTTGTCTTACCATCAACTCGTAATTCAAAGTGAGCAACACTCACGACCGCACCATCGAGACCAAAACGGCCATTAAGTTCCAGTACTTCATTTTCTTTATAGGTCGTAACACGCGCACATTCCACACCTTCATTTTCCGTTCCCCAAGACTCGTACATAAGCCCACCGAGGCGTGG
>JAOUJM010000378.1 GCA_029883265.1 Gammaproteobacteria bacterium | reverse complement strand
ACCAAGACAAAGTGTTTCGAAGTATTCTGACTTACTCGAACGATGTTACCAACCTATTTATTGATCGTATTCATCCGCCAGTGTTTGAGTGAATGAAGAATCGGGGTCAGAGAACAATTCTTTCTAATATTCGCGCTCACTAATATTAACAAACTTGTTATCTAAACCACGTTTTCAGCACGGCGTCCTGTCAGTGAATGCCATTCGTTAGTTTCATGTCGATATAAAAAAACACCAATCCCACTTTGGTAATGCCTTTGAATGTACGCTATGCTTGAGGCTATTAAATTTCAGTGTAAACGCTAAAAATCAATAAGTTAAACCGCTGAAATGAATAACAAACACAGCAAATAGGGATGAGCACCTACTTAATGTCACCGGATAACACCAAACTCGAAGTTGAAACAAGGCAAGAGATTGATCGCAAGCTTCAGCTCGCGGGTTGGGTGGTGCAGGATAAGAAGCGGATTAATCTTTTTAAGTCGTTAGGTGTAGCGGTGTGTGAGATGGACGCCTTCTTTAAAACATCAGCGAAGTGTCCATGGGATGCACGGACACCGGGCCTGCGGATTATATGTTATTCGTCGATGGCAAGGCCTGCGGCATTATCGAAGCCAAATGCTGTGACCGATTTTAGCCCCTGGAATGCGTCATGTTCATACGTGATGTGATCAGAGCGAGGTTCAGGAAATCCTTGTGTGCGACCCGAGCGTCAGCGAACACATGCAGAATAAAGCTCGAAGGGAATTTGCGGTAAAACCCGAAGGAGTTCCGAAGTGCATCCATAATTGAATGGGTATTTAATCGCGTAAGCAAGAAAGCCAAAAGCAATGAAAAAAGACAACAGCGTAATCCACATTTATCAGTCTAATGATGGACAAACCCAAATCGATGTTCGTTTTGAGCAGGACACAATCTGGCTATCACAGGCTCAAATGGCTGAATTGTTCGAAAAAGATACCGATACCATTGGTCTTCACCTGAAAAATATCTATGAATCCAAGGAATTGGAGCAGCAGGCAACTACCGAGGATTCCTCGGTAGTTCGACAAGAAGGCAAGCGCAAGGTCAAAAGAACCCTTAAATTCTATAACCTGGACGCCATAATTTCCGTCGGCTACCGCGTAAACTCTAAAAAAGGCACGCAATTCCGCATCTGGGCCACCCAGCGTTTGCGCGAGCATTTGACCAAAGGCTACACCATCAACCAACAGCGCTTCGAACAAAATGCCAAGGAGTTAGAAGCCGCACTGGCGCTCATTAAAAAAACGGCGCAATCCCCAGCCGTCACTGCCGAGGCCGGTACGGGTTTAGTCGAAATCGTTAGCCGCTACACCCAAACCTTTTTATGGTTACAACGTTACGACGAAGGGCTACTCGAAGAACCGCAAGGCCAGGCCGGTGGCGTCTTGCCTACCGAATTTGAAGCAAAGCAGGCAGTAGCCAGCTTAAAAACTAATCTGGTGCAACGCGGTGAAGCAACCGATCTATTCGCCAAAGAACGAGCCGATGGTTTGTCATCGATTTTGGGTAATCTCGATCAAACTGCTTTTGGCGAACCCGCTTACCCAAGCATAGAAAGCAAAGCTGCGCACTTTTTATATTTCATGGTAAAGAACCATCCCTTTACTGATGGCAACAAACGCAGTGGCGCATTCTTGTTTATTGATTTCTTGCATAGGAATAAACGCCTGCTGGATGAAAATAATCAACCAGTAATCAACGATACGGGTTTAGCTGCATTAACTTTATTAGTAGCCGAATCTGATCCCAAACAAAAAGAAACATTAATTCGCTTAATCATGAACATGCTCGCAGGTGAAAAATGATTTCACCAGACCCACGCGACACCAGCCAGTTCATCGAACAGCAGCCCTACCAAAAGCGCCACCTGAGCTACGAGCAATTCGAAAAACTGGCAGAAGAAATCCAGCAACGACAAACAAGTCCTCTCTTTCTGGGAGAGTGTGGTTTACAAAGAATGGACTGGGTATTGAAATCCCTCATGTTCGCCAAAGACGATGTGCATGGACGTACAAGTGGCGCAAGCGCAGGACGTGCCAGAGCGACCGACGACCCTCAAAGTACAGGTAGTTCGAACGCAGGACAATCCAGTGCACATGAATTTTTAAAATATGTAAATAGGTGTGTTCCAAACTTCGGAGTTGCAAGTTGATGCAAACTATAGATGAGTTTATCCAACGCTGGGTCGGTAAAGACGGTACCGAGTTATCCAACTATCAACTATTCTTATCAGATCTTTGTGACTTATTAGAACTACCTCGGCCAGATCCTGCAACGAGCGATCCTAGGCAAAATGCTTATGTATTTGAGCGCCGTGTAGATATAAAACATCCTGATGGCAGCGAGGCGCGAGGGTATATTGACCTGTATAAGCGTGGTTCATTTGTGCTTGAAGCAAAGCAAACAGGCCATGAACTCGCGAGTGATCGCTGGGACAAAGCTATGTTACGTGCACAAGGTCAAGCGGATAAATATATACGTGCACTTCCAGTAGATGAAGGACGTCCACCGTTTTTGATCGTGACCGACGTCGGTCGCTCCATTGAGCTTTATTCGGAATTTAGTCGTTCTGGCGCGACCTATGTTCCGTTCCCTGATCCTCGTAATCATCGTATTAAGCTGTATGATTTGCATAGGGAAGAGATACGACAAAGATTAGTTCAAGTCTGGACCGATCCAATTTCCTTGGACCCAAGTCGTCAAGCTGCACGAGTTACCCGTGAAATTGCAGCGCAATTGGCGGAATTAGCAAAGTCGTTAGAGCAAAAACATTCTGCAGAAGAAGTCGCTTCGTTTCTTATGCGTTGTTTGTTTACCATGTTTGCAGAAGATACCGATCTCATAGACAAGGGCAGTTATACTGCACTATTAGAAAGTATTAAGAAGACTCCCGACCATTTTATGCCACTAATGCAGGATCTGTGGAAAACCATGAATGATGGCGGTTTTTCTCCTACATTGCGTCAAAAATTATTGAAATTTAACGGTGGTCTATTTGCTGACGCGACAGCCTTACCGCTCGATAAAAGTCAAATAGAGCTACTGATAAAATCTGCCAAAGCCGATTGGCGATACGTTGAACCTGCAATATTTGGTACTTTGCTTGAGCGCGCATTGAATCCAACGGAGCGTCACAGGTTAGGCGCGCACTATACACCACGCGCATATGTAGAACGCTTGGTGTTGCCGACGGTAATTGAACCCTTGCGTGAAGAGTGGCGTGATGTGCAGGCGGTGGCAATTGCACATCAACAAGCAGGAAATTTGGATAAAGCTGAAAAAGCCATTCGTCATTTTCACCACAAGCTTTGTGAATTACGAGTGCTTGATCCTGCTTGTGGTTCGGGTAACTTTCTCTACGTCTGCTTGGAACACATGAAGAGGCTAGAAGGCGAGATACTGACGACA
>JAOUJM010000122.1 GCA_029883265.1 Gammaproteobacteria bacterium | reverse complement strand
AAATAAGCGCAGCCGACTCACGTCGAGCTTCGGTCGAAAGACTATGTAGCTCAGCTTGCTTATCTGCATAAAGGTGAGTGACCAAACATGCTTGCAACGTTAGATAATCGGCGATAATTCGTCGCGTACAATGACCGATTTCTACCTCTTTTGCCAAAATCACGAGTGGAGCCTTGTGTGCCAAGGAAATAAGCTGAGCCATAGACCTCTGAAAGCCTTCACTCACAATTCGATCCGCAAACGACTGCAGCGGTGTATGTAATGCAGAATGGATTGACTTTTTATTTGAAATAAACTGCTGCTGCAATTGCCGACCCGCCCAGTGATAGTCCATGGCTTGCGACTCTGCCATTACCCGCACTTCTGATTCTGTAAAATTGCCGCTTGTTACCATATCCATACGCGTACGGATATCTACAATAATTCGAATCGATAAGGGCTTTAGTACAGCAAAAATTTCTGCCATACCTAATTGACCATGTCCAATAGTATAAAGCTGTAACATTTGACAACAAACCTTCTAGCAGGACGATGCGTAACTTAATCACGCACAGAAGTGTCGACTAGGCCACAGTATAACATAAGCTTAAGCGCTGAAGGAGTTGACATATGACAGACAAGATTTGCGATAGTTGTGGTTTTGAAGGCAAACCGGTACACGACGAGTATTCCAGCATTATTCTAGACGTCGCCGCATGGGGCTTGTCTTTCTTAGTGGCTGGCATTACGGGGATCATCCCTTTAGTGGCCTTTGGGCCTGCTTTTTCACTTTGGCATTTATTTACATTTCGTTCTCATCGGTGCCCTAAGTGTGGCAATTGGGAAATGCATTCCAAACATCAACATTTCTGGCAGTCACACTAGTAGCAGTTTTGGCCTACATAAGTGTAGGCCAAATTTCTTTCCAATAGAATTATGCATTTGACATGGTCTATACTAGAAGGCCATGAAAAATTCTCTAGCATGCTATTTATTCCTTTTCATCTGGATATCTTCCTTTTTTGCAGCAAATTCTAAAGCGCAAAATGCAGATTCTTTGTTCAATATACAACAAATAACCATTAACGGCTTAAAACGCACACATAGTTATGTAATCTTGCGCGAGCTACCGTTTAGTTCTGGCCAATTTGTTACACAAAAACAAATCGAACAAGGCGTTCAGAATTTAAAAAACCTGCACATTTTTAGTGCTGTCCAACACCATCTGAATCCTTTAACAACAGGTTATGAACTAATAATCGACATTGGGGAAAAATGGACAACCATTCCTGTTTTTACATTGTTTAGCGGCGGCGAAACCTATCATTTTATCACCGGCGCATATGACCCAAATGTTTTTGGCCGCTATATTGAAATGGGTGTGCAGTACGAGAATTATAACCAGACGCACTCGGGTTGGTTTTGGTTTTATAATCCCCGTTATCGCAACAAACGCGTTCGTACGGGATTTGACGTGCTTTCATTGCGCCGAACACGGGCACTCTATACCACAACCGGCTATAGAGAAGCGCGCTATGTGCGCCACCAAAAACAACTTAGTATTTTTATCGACAAAGAATTTACGCCTAGTTTTCTTTACGGCGGTAGCTTGCAGACTAGCTATTTTGATATCGAAGACATGTCCATTTCAAAAATAGAGCTATCACAAATTGAACCGAATATATCGCCACAAACCAACAGCAAGACCTTCGCTCTGAGTCAATATGTACGGTTCGGAAAACTAAATTATGACATTTATCTAGTTAAAGACTGGAATTTACAGTTTAATTTTACCCGGCTTCAATCACAAGTAAATACAAATCACGGGTTTAACCGATTTGTCGCAGAAGCAAAATATTTTTCGCGAGTTGGTCAACATATCAATATAGGCGCAAGGATTCGCACGGGTGCAACATCAAGCGACAAACTCCAAGATTTATTTTTTATTGGTGGACTTAGCCAACTACGGGGTTATTTTGATGGACAATTTCGCGGCAAATACTATTGGCATACCAATATTGAAACACGCATTACAACAATAAAACATTCGTGGTTCGTCATTCAGTCCATATTATTTTTCGATAGTGCTCAGATTGCATTTTCTGCATCACAATTGGGAGCAGATGGTGAACTGTTTTCAAGTTATGGATTTGGGTTCCGTTTGATTTCTCCAAAGATCTATCGCTTCAATGGACGAATCGACTTTGCACACGCAAACTCTCCCAGTCAGTCAAACGCTATTTCTTTTGGCGCGCAACAATTTTTTTAATCCACCTCATTCTGATTTTCTTGCTTTTGGATACTGCTCCTGAATCCAAGAATGAGTAAAACCCATACTTCCCTGTTTTAGACTGCTCGAAGCTTTTTGTTTTACAATAGGCGTAGACACCCCATTAATTGCATAATCAATAGACCAATACCCCATGCTTAGAAAAAACAAAACAAGGATAAAATAGACAACATAGACACGATTCATTAGACCACCTCATCGAGTGATACACAAAACCTATTGGAGGGTCTTTCATATAAACACTACTCCCGCGACGAGACAATCACAAGAGCAGCAACGAACCGTTTGTGAACAAGATCACACTAAAGCCTATTGCACACATTTTATTTATTTTGAAGCTTTAAATGAGACTAATTCCAAAAAGTCCGTCATATTTTTTATTACTTTCTCGCCACATTGCTTTAGGTCATAACGTTTAGCAATATACGATGGCTCATTGTAGCTAATCCAAACTTGATTTTTCTCGTCCTGCCAGACCATCATTTTCAAAGGCAGATCCAAGCCTACCTGTTGGTTACATTGCATTAACGGCGTACCGCCTTTTGGATTGCCGAATATAATCAGCTGGGTAGGACGCAGTTCTTGACCAACACCTGAAGCCCCTTTCGCATGATTGACAATCGCAAACACTTTCATCGATTTTTCTTCGACTAACTGCTTGATTCGGCTCATGGTAGTGTCCACATCAGCATTACTACTAATTCGATGCGTTCCATTTTCATGAGCTTGAAGCGAGATTGTAAAAACCAATAACACCAACAATATAACCATTTGTTTTATTTTCATATTAGCTCTCCTTTTCAAAAAACTGGTCTTAGCATAGGCCAAAACGTTTCGAACACCAAGTCTTTCAAAATATTTGCTTTCCACTCGAAAAAAAGCATACTAAACTCTCAGTTTATTCTTTATTAAGCCAAATGATCCCACAATTATGCGCGCACTCAAACTAAACCAAGGTACTCTACAATACCATCCAGATTTCGCTATGCCAGAAGCTGCCGAAGGCGAAGCCCTAGTTCGTGTGCATTACGCAGGAATTTGTGGTACCGACCAACAACTACTTAACGGCTACTATGAGTTTGACGGCATACCCGGCCATGAATTTGTTGGAGAAGTTATTAGTGCCAGCAACAATGACTTAATCGGAAAACGAATTGTCGCTGAAATTAATATCGCTTGTCTGCATTGCGAGCAATGTCAACTAGGTTTGTTTTCTCACTGCCAGAATCGTCAAGTCATTGGCATTAAAAATCATGATGGTGTATTTGCAGAATATGTGTCAATTCCCGAACGCAATTTACATATTCTTCCAGACGAGATATCGGATCTTGAAGCCGTTCTAATTGAACCGCTCGCAGCCGCTTTACACATTCTCGATCAATACACAATCACTAGAGAAAGCAGAATTCTATTAATTGGCGCTGGAAAATTAGGGCAACTCATCGCACATGTCATACAACACGACTGCCCATCACTAACGGTGCTGGCTCGACAAGAACAAGTACAACGATTAAAACAACAGGGAATTCACGCCATTTTCAACCCAGAGCAGGCGGATTTCAACTATGACCTTGTGATTGAAGCGACAGGCTCTCCATCGGGTTTCCAGCAAGCTATTCAACAGGTAAAACCCAAAGGTAGTATTATTTTAAAAAGCACTTACGCTCAGAATTTGCAGCTTAATATGACCAGAATTGTAGTCGATGAAATAACAATCATCGGGTCGCGTTGTGGAGATTTCGCGACAAGCATACGGTGGTTATTAGACAATAAAAATGCATTGGAAGGAGTTGTTAGTGAGATATACCCGTTACGTGAATTTCAGCAAGCATTTGCTCGCAATCAACAGCCAGACACCTTTAAAATAGTTTTTGATTTAAGCGCCTAGTGGTTCATTTCTATCCATTGCCGAATTTAGCGATGATGCTTTCGATAACCATCTTGCACCCAGGAGTTGGTGATCCCAAAAATACCATTGTAGTAAGTACTAGTGCTGGTTGGAGGTGCTATAAATCTTGCTTTTGCTCCGTTAATTGAATAATCGTAGGAAGCATAACCTACACCCGCCGACGTAATGACTATTAGAAAATATATTATATGCATTTTAATTCTCCAGATTCTTTTCATGCCCTAATAGCAATATCGAACTCAAAAAGGCATAATCTGGTGCTATGCAAGCGAAATTGGTTTGACATTAATCACACTTAATAGTTAATTAATTAGTCTCAAACCAGATATAAAGCTAGGTGGGTGAAACCCAATGTATCTCGCCAGCAGAAAAGCAAATTTCTTGCTCATACGCAAAGCCCTGACCGTCTTGTAAAACTGCAACACTCAGTTTTGAGGCATTAGCCAGCTCCTGCAACTGCTGTAATTCAAGCTCAACTGTTTCTGAGGCGGGATCGAAATGTGGTGACACATGAAATGGCAAACGATTATATGCACTTAGATCCTCTACTCCCAAGTGATTTTCGTCCGCATGCAACTGAGGAATAGCTGCAGTTGATATGTCTGGACTCAGCAATATACTGCCAGCAGATTCCGCCAATATCATTCCCCCTTGTTGCTCAAATTCCGTTAACAAATTAAATAGATCTGTGTCACGCGCATATTGCAGGAATTCATAGGTATTTCCTCCACATAAAAATATGGCTTCCGATTTCAGAACTACACTACGCAATCGTTTTGGGTTTTGATAATAGGCCATGGACAAATTGCGAGCACGGATGCCGACACCTGCAAAATGATGACACAATGGCTTGGCCATACTTAGGTCTTCAGGTGTCGCAGGAATAATTGTCAAACTATGCTGATCAGGCAACTTTGATTTCACAAACCCATCTAAAGATGCTACTTCGCCACTATAAACAACTATCACTTTGCTAATCTCCATTTAGGAAAAAGAATCGGTCTCTTGAATACTCTCTTATCTGTCCATAAAGCTATGCTACAATTTGAGCTCAAACTAGTTGAGCACGAATATAATGGACCACGAAACCTCACAAGACAGCGCTCTACACCAGAGCAATTCAAATACCAACGTTCATCCACTTGATTGCGGATCACTCTATGAATATATGTTTCACAACGCACCGGTTGGTTTTGTTGCATTAAGTAAGGATTTAGTCATTTTAGAGGCTAACCAAACCTTGGGAAAAATTCTTGAAACCAACGCTCATACCTTAATAGGACGACCTTTTCTTGACCTAATTAACCCAAATGATCGGGAAAATTGTCAACGCTGGTTAAGTAGAGAGCTTTACACGCTAGAATCGCACATTGAGTTAAAAATCCAACCGACAAATGCCTCGGCCATCGACATTATTATTCGTGAACGCGCTACCAACACCAGCTCCGAGAATCTTCGTCCCTTGCGTGACTTAAGGCTTTTGAGTATAGCCGACATTCGAGATCGCAAACAAGTAGAACTCAACTTAATCCAAGCAAAACACACGGCAGAAAACGCTGATAAGGTTAAAACAGACTTTCTTGCCAGAGTCAGTCATGAATTACGTACGCCGCTTAATGCAATCATCGGCTTTACTGATCTGCTTTTATTAAATGAAGATAGCCTAAATGACAATCAACATGAAAGCCTAGACTTTATCAAAAGCAATTCTCATTATTTATTAAATCTAGTAAACGACTTACTTGAAATTAGTACACCCAGTGCTCATGAGCTTCAATTAGAACTTCAAGATGTAACAATTATCTCCATCGTCCGAGATACTGTTAACATGATACAGCCTTTGGCCGACAAGCATTCGGTTACCATACACGATCCACCCGACATAGATGCAACCATTCAGGCAGATCCCACCCGCCTTAGACAAGTGTTAATCAATTTACTTGCAAATGCCATCAAATATAACAAAACAAACGGCACCGTCAGCTTCAATCTAAGCGTTAATTCCAGTGGCTTTTATCGATTGGATATCATCGACACTGGACCAGGCATTTCTGAATCGAATCAAGCCAAAATATTCGAACCTTTTTTTCGTGTAGAAAGCGAGTTTAACCCTAAAAGCGAATCGACAGGGATAGGCTTAACAATATGCAAACAACTGGTGACGCTCATGGGTGGGCAAATTGGCGTTCGCAGCCAATCTGGCAAGGGAACCACATTCTGGATTGAATTTCCCGCCGCAGAGAGCACATTTATTGCTTCCGACCAGCCAAGCACAATTTTGTATATTGAAGACAATCCAGCTAATTTGTATTTTTTGCAACAGCTGTTTCAACAATACCCACAATTTGATTTACTTTCAGCTCAGGAAACTGAAACCGGATTAAAACTGGCCTCGCAGCAGCAACCCAATTTAATTTTAATGGACATTGAGTTGCCACATATGAATGGTTATGAAGCACTTGCCCACTTAAGAATTGCACCCACCACAAAACACATACCAGTACTCGCACTAAGCGCACACGCACTACCTGAGCAAATACAAAAGGGCTTGGATGCTGGGTTCGATGCCTATCTTATCAAACCTATTGAAATCAATACGCTCATGGATACAATTAAAACGCATTTAGAAAAATCTAAACGCATGAAGAACATTAACACCGTCACAAAGGATTAAAAATCGTCAAGCAATTCCCTTTCATTTAGATCTTGTTTTTTTGACTTTAATGACGGCTCTACTGGCAAAGCATCATCAGCAATTGGAGGTGACTCCTCTTTTAAACTTGGTGCCCCGTTCGTATTGTCGTTGCCGAAAATCGATGTCCCAAAAAAACGATCAATTCCACTTTTCACACTATTACCGATAGTCTCTTTAGAAATTTCAGGCAACGGCACATCGACATCAATGTCAACGTCATAAAAGTAACGACGAGTAAAACGTTTGCCGAAAAATTCCGCCACTAGGTACTCACCTTCAACATGCAACTTAACCATACCCTTAATCTCTTTTTCCTGTTTGAGAATTTTCTCCACAATAGCGCCAGCCGTCGATACAAGCTTCTCGTATTTGACTTCCACGGGGACAACAATCGTAGACTCGCCCTCCGGAATTAGATGCACCAAGATATCTTTACCACTCGCGACTGCCTCATCTTGAACTAAGAAATTATAACTCGCGTAGAAAGCATCAATTTGATAGAAGTTGGGATTGGTTGCTTTAAATATTAAATCAACTTTGGCTTTGTCAAGACCAATATCATTGATCTGGTAATCTTGATACTCCAGTGTAGGCTCTTGCATAGTACCGTGTTCCAACATTTTCATAAAGGTACACGCCTGCATACTGGCCACGAATATAGAAAGAAAAAATAATTTACAAAAACGTGCGCACATAAACCAATCCTTAACAACACTTACGGCGAGCATACAGTATCTTGCTGACCTTCATCCCAACAATGCCAATGGGCATCACCAAATTTATCCATATCAGACACACGCCCAAACACACTGACGCGGTTCCATTGAATGGATGTAAGATTATCTGCGCCTTTATTATAAATATCAAAAAACGCATCGTATGTGCTGTCGATGGTGGTCCCATAGTAAATATATCCACCATTCTCAGAAGCCTGCATGTCGCCAGAATCAGCGGGAATAATATTCGAATACTTCAAAGTACCTGTTGAGGTTGCTGAGTCGTGTGTCCATTCAATGCCAATAAAATCATAGTTGTTTGTATAGTCTTTTTTCAATGTCCAAGTCCCGGCACTCATGTCCTTATTATGACGCCCGCTATACCAAAGAAAATCATCATAATCGTTGGCTTTGGAAATATACATCCGCCATACCACATCACTACCATCAAGTGAACGCACTAAGGTTGCGACATAACTAGTAAAAAACTGTGAAAGCTGATTACTCCATTGCCAATTACCATTGGCATTTTTTTCAGGCTCTGCATTAAACACAGCTATAAACGACGTGGCGGGAATTAACATACCGACATCTGTGATTAATTTCCAAATCCCTACATTAAACACAGCATGAACGAAATTGGCTCCAGCAGGCGCCATCAACGGCTCTAGTTTTTCTGTCAACGGCTTTGTTTTATTTTTCTCCGGAAACTCATCATAATTTAGAACAAACGATAAGGTTGGTGGCAGTTCAGGTGGCTCTTCCTTGTCGCCGCACGACACTAGCAATACACAAAAAATTGCCAAAACTAATTTGCTCAAATTCATCTCAACCTCGTCAAACAGTAGGAATTGATATTCATACTGCAAAGAAAAAGCCGAAAAAGTTTTCGGCTTTATTGATGTCGAAATCGAAACACACCTTAATATTTTTTGGAAAATCTATTAACGATGTTTTGTCTTTATGATAGGTGAATCGAATGAAAATCAGAAACTTGCGTGTGCTCTGCTAACACATTAAGCTCACCTTCACGGACTAACCAATAGGTTTGCATGTGCACTGTTTTCGCTGCATCCAATTCTTTCTTTATGTCTGAGAGGAACAATACCTCCTCCGGCGGCAAATCAATGGCCTTGGCGATTGCCAGGTAAGATTGAGGCTCAACTTTCGCACCAATCGTCGTGTCGAAATAACCTGCAAACAAAGGCGTCAAATCACCAAAAGGTGTATGTGCAAATAAAAGTTTTTGCGCTTTCACCGAACCAGAAGAGTACACATACATAGGTATACCCTGCTCATGCCACTGCATCATCCGTTGATAGGCGTCGTCATAAATATGCCCCTGAAAATCACCATTGGTATAACCTGACTCCCAAATCAAACCTTGTAAGCTTTTCAGCGATGTGATTTTTTTGTCGGCCTTAATCCAATCGCGCAAAGTTTGAATCGCCTCATCTACACTTAGTGAACTACCCACTTCGCTCTCTACTTGTTTGAGAATATCTATGACATCGTCACGGCTGGCATGTTGTTGCACAAATGCCTGAATATTTGCATCGGCATAAGGGAACAAAACCTCATGAACAAACGAAATTGATGAGGTTGTTCCTTCTATATCCGTTACAATAGCTTTTATCATTTTACACTACCTACAAAATCATCCATGCTAGGAAATTTCTTCGCAATATCATTTCCGGTAAAATTACCGACCCATCCTTCATCTGTTGTAAACAAACGAATACATTTAAAATTTGGATTCACACCCATATCAAACCAATGGGTGGTGTTCGCTGGTACACTGATCAAGTCACCTTGCTCACACAAAATCAAATAGACTTTATTTTCAATATGCAAATAGAACAAACCCGAACCTTCTACAAAAAACCGAATCTCAAAATCAGCATGGGTATGCTCAGCGAGAAACTTCTGGCGGAACTCAGCTTTTTGTGGATTATCCGGCCGGATAGCAACCACATCCATGGACTGAATATCATAGTTAGATTTTAATTTTTGTACCGAAGTGTTATAAGCTGATAACACTGCATCTTGATCTGCATCGGCAGCCAATACTTCACTCGCATCCCAGCGTTCAAATAAGACTGATTGCTGTTTTAATACGGATGCAATTTGCGCTCCGTCACGTATGGCGTCGGCTTGCACAATTCCATTTTCATCAAATTCTTGTAAGACTGTCATTTTAATATCCCCGTTGTTTTAATTCACATGCAAACAAAAACTCCAATGCTTCCACATGGCGCAAACAATCATCCATGCTTTCACCCCAAGTATAAAAACCATGCCCTCGAATTAAATACGCATGCACTTGATGGTCGATATCCGCTATATAGCTATCGACCAATCGCGCCAAACGCGCAATATTTTGGTCATTATCAAAAACGGGAACAACCAAGCTAGTTTTATGAGTTGTAATTCCAGGAAAGGCTTTT
Source organism: Gammaproteobacteria bacterium (assembly GCA_029883265.1). Taxonomy (GTDB): domain Bacteria; phylum Pseudomonadota; class Gammaproteobacteria; order S012-40; family S012-40; genus JAOUJM01. Next base: position 3,499 of record JAOUJM010000122.1, on the reverse strand, counting down.
AGTAATTCATATTGATTCAATTTGACATATTCACCACTTAAGCGTGATAACACCGTCGCATTAATTGAATGCGGATGTAAAATTGCGTTTATCTGTGAAAAACGCGAATATAGGAACGTGTGCAGTAATGTTTCAGCCGATGGATTTTGCCCATCAAGTGACTCACCATTGCTATCTACACGCATGACATCTGCATCCGTCAGGTGCCCCTTATGTCGACCAGAAACGGTGATAGCAATTTCACCGTGATTTAAACGCACGGAAAAATTTCCACTGGTTGCCGGCACCATACCTTGAGCATAGAGATAACGTCCCGCTTGAATAATTTGTTCACATGCTTTTTCAAACATATTGCTTAACCGCCGTTATGCTTGCAAAAAAATCTGTTGCATTTCTTTAAACCTAGCTTACGACTTTTAACGACTAGGCAACAATACTAATTCCACACTCGGGTATCAATATTTCATGTTAGCTAGGCACATATTGTTTAAGACGCTGATCAATAAAAAACGTGGCAAAAGGCACCATGGAGCATACCACCATCAACATCAAAAACTTTTCAGACCAAGCCTGTCTTTGTGTTACATAATTGGCAAAAAATACAAATAACAAAAATAGAATCCCATGAACCATGCCCACCATGCTAACGGCTTGCGGCATACCCCATTGATACTTCATTGGCATTGCGATAAATAATAGAACCAATAAGGAAACCGCTTCAATTAAAGCCAAACTTCTTAGCATATTAACCTGATTCATTTTTCAACCTTTTTACAACAACTAGGACGCATGTTTTTTGCGCGCCAGAGTAAGCCCATCACCAATAGGCAACATACAAATGTCCACACGTGGGTCTTGAGCAATTTTTTGGTTCAAGTCACGTATGGCCAGGGTATCGGCATCTTGCTGCGCAAGATCAACAACCCACCCGCCCCAAAAAACATTATCCACCAGAATTAGACCGCCGGGTTTTAGTAGTTCAAAACAAATATCATAATAGGCTGAATAATTTTCTTTATCCGCGTCAATAAATGCAAGATCAAATTGCTGCTGCTGTTGCTTCAATGCTTGCAAGGTATCTAATGCAGGTGCTAAACGCAGATCGATTTTTTGGGCCAGGCCAGCTTGTTGCCAGTACGACTGGCCAATATCCGTCCATTCCTTGCTAATATCGCAACAGACCAATTGTCCGTCTTGTGGCAAAGCTTGCGCCATTATAAGTGCGCTATATCCAGTAAAGCTGCCAATTTCTATAATACGTTTTGCATTGGCCAGTTTGACCAGCATGGCCATCACTTGAGCCTGATCAGGCGATATCTGCATTGCCGAGAATTCAAGTTTAGCCGTTTCCTCGCGTAACCCACGGGCAAGCACTGGCTCACGCACGCCGTGTTCGAGCATATAATCATATAGCGATGAATCGAGTGGCAAAAAGGTTTTTGGCATTAGTGTTTCTTTGGTTATAATCTGACGCAAAATTAGCCAACATTCTAACATTATTTTTCGAATAACAAGAGATTATTAAGGCCATGTTTAATTCATATGTGATAATACTGATTTTATTCGCCCTCGCTGGAACCGGGCTAAGCCTCATAACCGTGCGCAACATTCAGCGTAGTAAACAGTCCTTGCTCTGGCTCCCAGTACAGGGTCACCCACACGAGGAAACCAAGAATCTAAAACAAGTTATTGAATACACGGTTGATGACGAAGTGTATTCACTTGAGCATCACATTGACGAGTTTGAATCCCATAACAATAAACAAATCACGGAAGAAGAAGTCACAGTTTTTTATAACCCAGACAATCCCCAACAAGCTACACTTCACCCCGGGCCAAAACAAGATGACTGGCTGGTTTTAATCGTTGGAATAGCGGCTGCTGTTTTTGCGTTGGTATTAATATTCTTGAGTTAGAAGCAAGCTCCCGTTGATTAGCCGTCATTTAACCCGTTTAAGGGAATTCTGCCAGTTTTCCTCGGCGTTCACCCCAAGACGCTCATATTCACCAACTTCATTTTCATACCAACCATGCTCATGGCGTAAAGGCTCTACGGTATAACCCCACCATACACCGTCACTATCTTGAGCAATCCAACGTATATGTGGTGCTATAGGGAATGGACATTCTTTTGAATCTATCATGGAAAGTCTTTTTCTACATTACGCTAATAAAATTAAAAGCTTAAATACCCGAATTAACAAAAAGCGAAACCATTGAAACAACTAAATTGAATCACCTCCAATATTGGCTTGCACTAAATAATCACGCAACATATGTAAATCACGTTTGGTGCACATATTACTATTGTGCGGTTTATGCAAGCTAAACTCAGTCCCGTTGAGTATCACATGTACGGTTGCACCATGCCCAGTCTTAATTGTTGCACCAAGGTGTTTTAACAGGGATTCGATTTCGCGCCAACTAATGTTGGCGCTAATGTGCCCTAATAAAATATTTTCCAATAAACGTTTTTGCTTTGCGCTCATGTTAACTCTGCCTTCGGGTAAATACCCAGGTATTCGCATTACTCATTTTTTGATTAAATAAATAAGCCTCGTCATTGAAGGATTTTAGATCCTCAACATTGGTAAGCTTATGTTTTATTGCATAGCGACTCAACAAACCACGCGCTTTTTTTGCATAAACCCCAATCATTTTGAATTCACCATTTTTAAATTCTTTAAATTGTGGCGTGATAATTTTGTTTTTTAGCAGCTTTGGCTTGACTGATTTAAAATATTCGATGGATGCTAGATTGACTACACATTTCGATTGCGATTCTTGCATTTGCTTATTCAAGGCATCACTAATAATTTCTCCCCAAAACTCATACAGATTACTACCTCGATCAGTTTTGATTTTTCGCCCCATTTCCAAACGGTAGGGCTGCATTAAATCTAGGGGTCGTAATAAACCGTACAACCCGGAAAGAATCCTCAAATGCTTTTGTGCATAGGCCAGATCTTTCCCAGTGAAGTCCTCAGCTTGTAAACCGGAATACACTTCTCCCTTAAAGGCTAACAATGCTTGTTTTGCATTATCGGCCGTAAACGGCAAACACCAGCGTGAGAATCGCTCAACATTTAGCTCCGCAATTTTCATACTCACGTCCATAGCATCTGCAATATCTAATGCAGAGTATTGACGCATACGCTCAACTAATTGCTTGGAGTGCTGCAAATACTCGGGCAAGGTATGTTGTTTGGTAATAGCTGGCGATTCAAAATCTAGGGTTTTCGCTGGTGAGATCAACATTAACATAGACTTACCTTTCAGCTTTCAAATGAATACCATTCAATTAATTATAACAAAAGGAAACCCACGGCGAAATAATCGTCGTGGCTTGCGAGCAAGAATTACTTAAAGTAAAGTCGCAATCTTAGTTAACTCTCTAAAAAGGAATTCAGAATGAAAAAAGGACTATTTTTATTTTCGATCACACTTGCCTTGGCCAGTGAATCAATTCTTGCAGACGTTAATGTTAATTGTAATTCTG
>JAOUJM010000377.1 GCA_029883265.1 Gammaproteobacteria bacterium | reverse complement strand
TCATGGCGCCATTTGCAGCACACGCCAAATTCGCATTATTGTGCAAGAAGCATTTGATTTAGCCTATCAACGAATGCAAAACGATGGCTTGGAAGAAGATGCAGGTGACTTATTATCAGCAACCGTGCATTGGTTACGTCACACGGGTATTTCTGAAGATGTAAAAATACGTCCACGTGAACATGTACGCGATGATGCCGGCCATTCGAGCATGCAAACCACGGATCGCTATATCGAAAGCGATTTGCGTGAACGTCACGCATCGGCAAAACACAAACCGATTAAAGAAACTTAATCCTATGCGTCAGCTCTTTTTTTTGTTAGTTTCTTATTTTCACAGAAAGTAATTATTATGAATTTGCGCGATTTAGAATATGTAATAGCCGTTGCGGAAACCCATCATTTTGGCAAAGCCGCGACTCGCTGTTATGTCAGTCAACCCACGCTGAGTGGACAGATTAAAAAACTTGAAGAACAACTTGGTGTGGTTATTTTTGAGCGCACGAATCGCTCGGTTGAAATCACGCCGATAGGCGAAAAAATTATATCGCATGCTCGGCTCATACTGGAACAAGCCGATGCGATTAAACAATTGGCGCAAGCCTCACGCGATCCTTTGGCAGGTGTGTTACGCATTGGTGCAATTCCAACCTTAAGTCCGTATTTAATGCCTCTGATTCTTTTACCCTTTAAAAAAGCTTATCCACAATTAAAATTAGCCTTGTCAGAAGAAATCACTGACACCCTACTCGCACGTTTACGCAATCATGAAATTGACGCAGCCTTGATTGCAACCAATATAAATGAAAATGATTTAGTAACCGTTGCTTTATTTGACGAACCTTTTTGGTTGGCGCATCCGCGTGACATTGAGTTATATAATAAAGATGAAATTTCTCAAGAAGATTTAGATGAACTGGATTTATTATTATTATCCGATGGACATTGTTTGGCGAAACAAGTAATGGACGTATGCAAAACCAGTGAACACGCCAATCAAAGTGAATTTGCCGATATGCGCGCCGCGAGTCTTGAAACCCTATTGCAACTTGTTAGTGCAGGATTCGGTAGCACATTGGTGCCCGCGCTGGCAACCCGCGGTTCTTGGACCACCGGCAGTGGCATTATCGCCCGTCCCCTATCGCTGCCCAATGCCTCACGCCGTGTCTCCTTAGTATACCGCCAAAGCTTCCCCAGACAACAAGCCATACAAGCCTTCGTTAACACCATTATGAGTAATCTTCCAAACACCGTGAAGAAAATCAAAACGGTTTAGTTGGGGGTATTATATGTGTCCAAGCGACCACCTGGACACATACGTGTATTTGTATAGTGGGTTTCCAGCAATAACGGAATAAATGTTATCTATAGTAAAAAGTATAACAATGGAGCGAACACATTGAATTTTTAAAGAATAATTCTACTGCGATGTTTTGTTATATAACAATTCAATTTCATCAGATGGCACCAAAGTGCATCACGGTACATTGAACCAAAAAAACGTTTTGCAATGAAAGATCTACGAAATAATTTGTTAATTGCAAATCGCGCGGCTAATTTTTCAATTTGATTGGCTGTAGCGGTTTAATTATATTTTCAGGCGCTATAGTTATTATTTACGCGCGTTTATGGTAGGCGACCCCAATGTGGAAACCAACAAGGTAGTCTCATATCCCCGCAAATCCAGCTCAAGCGTTTTACCACGTCCATCATGCAAGCTGTGTGTAAAGATATTCTCGTAGACTGACGGCTCAAGATTTTTCAGTTTAATTTTCACGGGTCTTAGATGATTATTCACTAATAAAATGTAGATATGGTTTTCATGTTGCCATGCACGCCGACTAATCGGAAAATAGAATGTATTAGAAAAAAGAATCGTGGTTGGGCCTTCTAAAATTTGTATCTGGGGTGTTGTCAATACTGTGCCTTGATTAATCACATCTGCAAAGCCTTGCTGATTTAAATGCGAAGCAACTTGCTTCCAGGCATCATAATAAGCAGCGTAGTGATCGAAGCCAGGTCGAAAACCCATTGAAAAAATGAGAATGCCCTCAGCACCATTGGCAATGGCAGTATATGCATCATGTCGCACATACAGTGGAATAGCTTTCGCATCCCAATCAGAATAGGGATGATCGGTGCTTTCAAACATCTCTAACACTGGCAACAGACGCTTAACCTGACTAGAATCCGCAAGAAACAGGCTTTCGCGTGCAAGTTGCAATTGATGCATCGCATGTCTAACCTGTACCCGTTGCAAATCGTTTCCGGATAAATGCGGATAAGCGCCCATGCTGAGATAATCCGTATGCACACCGTTCTCGGCTATCTGCTCCCAAGTTAAATGCCCTGGGTTATAGAAAATAATCGGTCGCTGTTGCGAATCGGTTTCCTTAACTGTTTGTGCTAGGGCTGCTAGCAAATTCGATTCACTGGTCAAATTGGGGCTAAGTTCTTCTGGACCAAGATACCAAGCAGAGACACGACTATTTAGTTTTATGCTAGCTTCGACGTGTTCGATCGCAGCGATTAGTTGATTTTTCCAGCTTTCGATGATGACATCATCAGCACTACTGATCTCCTCAAGGCATTCTCCATTGGTTTCATCAGCACAATATTGATTCAAAGCTCCGCGCCGAATTAATGATCCCGGCTCGCCAAAATACAATGGACTAGTTGCATCCGTCTGTGTTCGTACTGGCCATAAACGAATAATCAAACAGGTGCTGGTATACCGCCAGCGTTGATATTCCTGTTCATAGGTTTCACCCACCGTGTAACTCAAACCAAGTGCAGAGAATCCATCTTCAACAACCTCTTCAATCGTTCCGCCTTGTAAATCGTCAATCGTTTTTGCGGCATATGGCGCAATTAGAAATTGTCCATTGTAGTTGTTTACACAGCTTTCTTTAGTCGATTTTTCTAGGGTTAAAGAATCCAACGGTGTACTCGCCCACAAACTTTGGCTTGGCATGCTCCACAAAGTTAGCCAAATTAAAGACCAGCGGTATACTCGACCGTTTATCATTGCAGCTTTTTGAACACGCGCCCACTGGCGGCATCAATATTCACAAGTTGTTGTACCTCGCCTTGTAAACTTTGGTAATCACCTGCAAGATTCACTTGCACACTAGATTGGCCTGGCTTATTCAATAAAACCATGCCGTCCACAAAATCACGGCGTAACAATCCGTTTTCCGGATCAACATAATAACTTCCCAACGCTGCGCCTAAATTCGTCTCATAACCAATCCACCAATCATCCGGAAATTTTTGAACTAACGTGGAAAAATAGTCTTGCCCTTGATTTATCAACAACCATCCGCTTAAACCATATTCCAGTTGAAATTCCTGGCTCGGGTAATTTTCGCCCACGTATTCACGAATTAAATGGGCTGTTGCGCGTCCCAATGAATGCACATAATCATTAAAATCTAGAA
>JAOUJM010000121.1 GCA_029883265.1 Gammaproteobacteria bacterium | reverse complement strand
GGTTGTCGCTAGCCCGGCCTTGCCTCGACTGGACATGGACTTACGTCGATCCAATGAAGCTTGTCGTGCCGATGCACTCGATACAGCCCGTGGCGCAGCGCGTGAACTAGTCGCAGTTCCTGGGGATACTGCGGCACGCGTTGCGCGAGTTCTCGATGTCGATTGCGCACTCGACGACTTACCGCTTACTTGCAATTGCCGTCTTGCCTTTGCTGCTGCTCGACCTGATAAGTTTTGGCTTGCCATATTATTTCCTATCGTTGATTACTTTCACCAAACTTCGTAACGATTACACAAGTAAATTTGTGAAAACCCAAGCACGTGTTTCTTCCTACCAACCACGACCTTTAAACACGACAAAACAAACGCCTTGGGATTGGGTATAACTGTCATAGCCAATCAAACGAATATGATGATCAGGATAACTGCTGCGACAGGATTCCAATTCTCTAACGACATTGCCGAGATCGGTTTCACCAAAAAAGGGAAGCTTCCACATCGTCCAATAGTGATTGGTTGCGTTCTCTGGAGACTCATGCTCAATTGCAGGAGTGAGCCCTTGAGATAACATATAGCCAATTTGATCGTAGATCTCTTCCTGCGATAGTGGTGGAAGAAATCCAAATGTTTCCAAAGTGGGTTTTGTTTGATAATCGCCGCTTACGGACATATCTAATTCCTTTCTACGTTAAATGTTTGCTTTCAGAAGTGTTTCAGCATTAACCTACGTCAAGCTTGTCAACGGTCTCAAACTCAAACTTGATTTCTTTCCAAGTTTCCATCGCAATGGCTAATTCAGAGCTGTGCTTCGCTGCATTGATTAAAATGTCTTTACCTTCACGTTCAATGTCACGGCCTTCATTTCGTGCTTTAACACAAGCTTCAAGTGCCACACGATTGGCAGCAGCACCAGCAGCGTTACCCCACGGATGACCTTGGGTACCACCACCAAATTGTAAAACGGAGTCGTCACCGAAAATGCTAACCAGCGCTGGCATGTGCCAAACGTGAATACCACCCGATGCCACCGCGAATACACCCGGTAATGAACCCCAATCCTGATCGAAGAATATGCCACGTGCACGATCTTCAGGAATAAAAGATTCACGAAGCAAATCCACAAAACCCAAGGTTGATGCACGATCACCCTCTAGCTTACCGACAACCGTTCCCGTGTGTAGATGATCACCACCGGACAAGCGTAAACATTTCGCCAATACGCGGAAGTGAATCCCGTGTTTTGGATGACGATCGATTACCGCATGCATCGCACGGTGAATGTGCAACATCATGCCATTCTTACGACACCATTTTGCTAAGCCGGTATTCGCGGTAAAACCACCGGTTAAGAAATCATGCATGATAATCGGCTGACCTAATTCTTTTGCAAACTCAGCACGCTCATACATGTCTTCTGGTGTGTTCGCGGTTACATTTAAATAGTGACCTTTAGTCTCGCCAGTTTCCGTTTGAGCTTTTGTTACCGCTTCAGCGACAAATTCAAAACGGTTTTGCCAACGCATAAACGGCTGCGAGTTTACGTTTTCGTCATCTTTAGTTAAGTCTAATCCACCACGCAAACATTCATACACGGCACGGCCATAGTTTTTCGCGGACAAACCTAATTTAGGTTTAATGGTACAACCCAATAAAGGACGACCATATTTATTTAAACGATCACGTTCTACCTGAATACCATTGGGTGGTCCCATACAGGTTTTAACAAACGCAATTGGAAATCGAATATCTTCCAAGCGTAAATGTTTCACGGCTTTAAACCCAAAAACGTTACCGACTAAAGAAGTCAACACGTTTACAATCGAGCCTTCTTCAAATAAGTCCAATGGATAAGCAATAAAGGCATAAAATGCTTCCTTATCACCTGGTACGTCTTCGATGCGATAAGCACGTCCTTTATAAAACTCCATATCAGTGAGCAACTCCGACCACACCGTGCTCCAAGTTCCAGTAGACGACTCAGCCGCAACCGCTGCAGCGGCCTCTTCATCAGGCACACCTTCTTGCGGAGTAACCTTGAAACACGCTAACAAGTCAGTATCTAACGGTACGTAGTCGGGAGCCCAGTAAAGATCACGATACTCCTTTACACCGGCATCATATTTTTTTGCCATAATCGATTAACTCCTGCTTTGGTTGTAAATGTTTCTTGTTATGTAGATTATTCTTTAAACCACATTGAATCCAATCGATAGTATGAATAAACCTCATTTACGATTCTCAATGCGAGTAAAGATTTCTATTGATAAAATTTAAAAAATATCCATGACGAGGGTATTATTATTTTATTCAGACAAAGCTATTGATCATATGAATAGAACACATTCACAATTTTAAATGTGTTACATGAGGCATTCACATTTGATAATGTAAATTCCCTAGTAGTGTTTTTGTTAATTCAAAAAAGAAAGTTTAGTTCTTTTAATTACAACTAGATATGCCCCGCTACTGTCTTCGTAGACTCGAAGTCATTTAACATTTCATAATCATCATCGATTTGATCAGTGGCTTGTTTCTTTAGAAAATTATTGGTATAAGATAAATAGTGTGGATCCTTTTTATAAGTTTTCAGCACCGATTGACTTGCCAATCGAATAATCCAGCAATATTGAAATTTACCATTCTGACTTAAGGATTTTCCAATCTTCACATTAAGTACACCCGGAATACGGCTTAGCTCATGTTTACCATTTTGAATCATTTGCTGAATTTGTTGGGGATCGCTATTTTCTGAATTATAGACAATTACTTGTTCAACATTGTGCCAAGACGAACACTGCATCATCACTTCAGCGGCACGCCCCGCACTTCGCCAAGCCTGCATACAACGTGAGACCTCATTACTTAAACTAGAGCGCACTTTCATCATCAGCTCACTTGAAGTCAAGGTCTGATCTTCACTGGAAATTCGAAAAGCCGCCATGGCCACTTCATCTAATGCAGTAAAATAATTTATTTTTGCCACCCCATTGTCGATCAATTTATGATATTGACTTTCGCTTAGACCGGTACCGCCGTGAATAACCAAAGGAATTCCAGCCATTGCGTTTATTTTTCCTAAGCGACCAAAATCCAGTTTTGATTTACTATTGCTGCGACCATGAACGGTACCAATTGATATGGCAAGAAAATCGATTCCAGTCCTTTTTATATATGCTTCGACTTCAGGAACGGATGTTAATTTGGGTTCCGCTTGAACATTCGAGTCTTCTTGCGCGGGGGCACAAGAAACCTCACCCAGACTTCCCTCAACCGGTATGCCGCAAGAATGAGCTAATTCTACTGCCTTTTTTGTATACTCAACATTTTCAGGAAAACTTTTATCCGATGCATCTAGCATTACGCCATTACAGCCCAAACGAATCCCTTGCTCAACTCTTTCACTATTTATACAGTGGTCATAGTGGACCGCAACAGGTATTGAACTGGAACGCGCAGCAGTATCAATTGCAGCCATTAAATTTTCTGAAACGCTTCCACGTTCAGATTGATCAATAACATTTAGGATCACCGGCGAGCGACAAACTTCTGCTGCTTGAATAACGGAATTCAAGAAATCTAAACTCGCAATCTCAAACGCGCCTACTGCATATCGATTATTGTAGGCATGATATAGCAAATCTCTCATATCCACTAAAGCCATACCGTTTCTCCTATTTTATCACTCGCCCAATTTGCCAGTCCTATTTCTTCTTGCATATAGGTAGATAATAAATTTGTTAGTCACTAGCATGCACTGAAAATTCAATAATTAAAAATCGAAAAAAAGAATATTGCGCATTGAATATTGTCAATGGGAAAGCTGGTGAGACGCTCTTAAGTTTGACTTAATGTAACAATAGACTCACTTATAAACACAAGCGATTGAGAACGAATAGATAGGACTATTTCAATTCAGTTAGACGGGTAACTTCACATCCAAATTTAGACTTACTGCTATGTCCTACTCAACTCGACTATGCAAAGCTTTTGAAAGTTATAAAAATACTTCGCTGCTATTGTCATTATTGATGCGGTTAACGAAGACTAGAAACAAATAAATAGTCATTGAAAACCATTGAAGGAACGCGGTCTATAAAAACCATGTAATAATTTTACTCATTTTCATCTATTCAAAACTTCACTAAGCGTGTTACTTGGATGTCGGAAATAAATACTACCCCGGAGTGAACATTGTAAAACGGTGCAAGTCCTTGAAGGATAGGGTTGACCAGTTCTTCTGGCACTGCAGCGATAATCATAATCAGTACGTCGTCTTCATTAAACATGAGATGTCCTTCATGAAATCCCTGACTACCTTTCCCGGATAGATTGTTCACGATGGTATAACCCTTTACTCCGGCATGATCTAAGACGTCTGTAGCAAAACCGCGGTGTTCGCCTTCAAGAATAATTTCTAACTTTTTTAACGGGCTAAAATTCAAATTTTTCATGAAATCGCCAGCTCCTCATATTGATTGACATGAATACTGCATTCATGAGGTATCACCCTCCATTCTCCTTCATCAAATATATGAACTTTATTTGTCACGGGATCAGTAATCACTAGGCGTATCCAACTGTTTCTCACTAAATTCTTAACCGAAACCACTGCTTCAACCGCAGCTAAAGCATGTTCAAACGGCGCTTCGATGAGGGTAATTAAGCGAATCGGTTGGTGGTAAGGCAAACCATCTTGCAGCACCGTTTGCGATGGCAAACCAGTCCGTAAATCGCTGAGATTACCCGACATCACTCCAAATCGTCCGACAACATTGTGATAGGCTTTGCTACTACTGCCGAAATGTTCATTATCAACAACGGAAAAATAATGTTCCATATTAATCCACTGGCCAACCACTAAGGGACCGGTAAGTATGTTTTCTAATACACGATGTTTTGGGTCTATTTGATAATCGTATGAGTGCAAGAACGCTCTACCTTCAAGCGAGAAATCTTGAGTAATTGTGCGGCGACCAATGATAAAATAGGCATTGCGGGATAACCCCCACTCAGGTCTTACCTGTGACCAATCCATAGAATTACGTTGCGCAATTTCATAGGCAGCCGCGGGATTTTCTAAGGTGCTTGATGCAGATAAACTAGGGATTCTTTCTTGTGCGCACAAGCGGGATGCAGCGCCGAGTCCATTACGCAAACGATCCAAATAAACTAAATGCGATGGCGGAATAAGATCCAAATCATGAACTTTAATTTCATCGGTAGTCGTGTTGTGTATGGCCGGTACAAACCAAGCATCGTGAGCAATCTCAATTCCTTGCTCACGTAATTTAGCGCGAACTTCCGGCTTATTCCCCATTTGCGCGATAACACGAGCATTGACCAAACCATGATTACCTCCACAGGCGCCGCAATCCAATGCGGATTCATACGGATTATTATCCGACGTGCTGCCATGACCCACTAATAAAATAAAACGGGAAAATCCTTTAGTGAGTCCAATCGCAGTTAATGCCTGACTGACAAAATTTGCTTGTTCGTCGATGGTAAAGCCAATTCTACCGAGATGCTCTAGCTGTATTTGTGAAAATTGTGGATTAATTCGATAAACCTCACGCAATCGAGACACAAACAATGCAATTTTTTCTTCCGGAAGATTAATATCCGTCGCAATTTGCGCTGTCTTGTTTTCTTGACCCATGGCGCTTGCGCGTAAATCGCCTACCAAGCAGTCTTTAATCATCTCCTTTGATAGACCCAACTCCTCTTCGACGGTTTTAATGATGACCGCACGTTGCACCGTACGAATAATTGAATCGGCTTGTTCGCGAGTGATTTTATCCAATAACAATCGCGTCCGATTCTTATGCGGTTGCACTTGTTGCCGCCAACGACTGTAAATTGTTGGTGCGATTGTTTTTCCAATCATGTCAAAACCAAATAACAAGCCGATGGCTTCGACGGTCACAAATGGTGTTAGAACCGATTCCTTAAGCTCATGCATGACTTTTTCCAAGGTGGTGACAGCCGCTTCATCTTGTTGCAATCCTAAGGCAGACATTTCTATCACTAAATTCTTCGGTGTTAAAATCACAGGACATAAATAATTTTCACTGCCTTTGCCAAGCTCCATAAAACTAATCGGAACACCAAAGAAGCCCGCGATACCAAAGGTTTGATAGTCACCAACTAATTCCAAATGACGTCGAATTCGCTCGCTGCGAGTATCGATACAAAATAGTGCTTGAACAAAAGGACGCTTCTCGCGCAAAGGTTCATTTACGATTGTCACTCGCCGTAAAAGCGATTTCATTGCGTGGGACTCCATCGCCTTTAACCAAAGCATGCCTTCATTGCGCTCAAATTCTTTTAATCGATGAATCAATTTTGCTAAGTCATCGACACTTAAGCCCGATAATTTGTCTTCTTGATTAATGAGCGCAGCATGTTGCTTAAGTTTTAATGCTTGACGAACCGCTTCATCCCGCCGCTTTTCCAAAACATAGGTTTCAAACACTTTGCTCATTTTTTTTGCCGAACCGGATCCCAAGCCCATTTCCACTTTGAACGCTTGTGCAGGAACTATTTTGCGGCTGTATAACTCGTAACGTAAATACGTTTCCACTGTTTTTTGACTAATCGATTGTGCTATTGCTGTGTGCGTAATGGGTACGCCACCTTTTTTCCGTTCTTGTAACAAAGCCAAACCGAGAGCTAAACGAATCGCGACAAAATCAACTAGATCCGCGGGAAACTGTTTTGTCCAGTAATACTCTTTGGCATTCTCGCGCCATCGTATGAAACCCGCCCAACCGTGTAAGCGGGAAATTTCCCGGGTAAAATAGGCAACCCAATGCTCTTCTGGTATGCCCAATGTATCCATGACGTGAGCAATAATTCCTTCGGCACTATCGTCAACTTGCAAAATATGATTGATTTTGATTCCGTATAGAGACAAACGAAAATTGCGCAGCGCCACTTCTCGCCATGCTGCGAAAAAACCGTTTTCACGCTTGGGCATCCCCCAAATGGATTGCCCCTCATCAAAAAAATCCAAACAACTTTTAATCACAAGCTCGTCTAAGTCATTAGCTAGGTCGGTACCATAAAGAGAATCTAGTGACTCGATTATCAGTTGATCCTGCAACAGCTTTTTGCTTAAAAATTCGCAAATCTGTGTTTCATCAATTGAATTGTCTATCGGAATGTCGTGATTATTTAAAGCAGCATGTACATCCCCAGCACATGCTAAAGTTAATGGAATAATCGTGGTCATTTTATTTTGAGTCAAGCCACTCCACAACCATTGCTTTAAGTCAGCATCCCGTTCCAATTGATTGCGTGTTAAGTATTCATTTAGCACTTCGTCCAAATTTTCAAGCTCAAGCTCTCCACTTGCGAGATAGCGTTGATAGTCAGCTCGCGGCAAAAAGGATCTTCCATGAAATAGTTCACTGCCCTTTTGGGATGCTTCGGCGAAACTCAAATGTTCTAAACCATGCAACGGGTTGTGATGGATAAACGATCTCATTGGCCAGAAATAAGGGACCGGTTCCCCAGCAACATAGACCATTGCACGAATGCGTAAGGCTTGCCCAAGTGAAGGACTCATAATGACGCTCCCACGAAAAAGATACTTAACGCAAACAATCCCAGCAGTACGCCCCAGTAGTTCCAGACTTGTAACAAAGTGATATCTGGATAATCCACGTGTTTTGCTGGGCCGACAATTAAGCCATTAATCACGCGAGCACCACCCCAACTCCACAGTAACCAAACAATGCCCACGCTGATTGCCGTGCCCAACGATCCGGGAATGGCGGCAATGATGGTGTGCATTAAGGCAAAAAATGCCGGAAAAATCGGTGTTGCCACAACCGCGAGGATCACCATCACCAACACCCCCGACAACCGTGGCTGGGTCTGCGCGAGCCCACCATATAAACCGACATACGCCGCACCAAAACGCTGAGTTAACTGGTCGCTGAGCAGAATCAACAGTGCCAGGGGCAAACTAAAACTGATCGCGTAGAAATAGGCACGACTGAAATCATCGGCACCTTGTAAACTAATCCACAGTAGCGCCCATGCTGAGCTGGCAATAAAACTGGTCCACAAAGAAATTTCCCGAATTGTGAGCAAGCGAATCGCGTAGAGTAACGCCGTAAATAGACTCCATGTGACAATCCAATCTGGAATATTAATGCCCAAATGATCAAGCAACGCGATACCCGTTAATGGCCAGGCTAATAAAAGTAACAAACGGATACCAACATTTTTCACTTTTGCGAAAACCGAATTAAATATCATGCTTAGTGGAAAGAGTGGGATAAAAATCCCAATCAGTACAAGTGATAACTCATTCATATCAACGCCACCTTAACCAAATGTTCAACTTGTTTGCTGTGTTTAATATCGTTCTTGCTAACCAGGCATATAAGTCGTTTAAGTAAAACTCGCGGGATATCATTGCGTAAACGCTAATCCAAAGTTTACCAATTTTTTTCGCCATTATACTTTGATGTTTTTCTGAATAATACCGGGCCAACCAACCAATGACGGTAATCACTGCAACCAAACCAACCAAGACATCAAACCAGAAAACGTCGATATCAGCGGCGGCATAAATCTGTGATCGAAAACCTGGATCAGGATAAAGGAACAAGTCAAAAGCATGACTTACCATGCTGTATCCTAAGACGACGATGGCAAATGAAAACACAATCAAACTGATCAATCGCCAAATATTTTGCGCGCCCATTCTAAATGTCGCAAAAATTAATTGCGCACCGGTAACCCAACCGAAAAACAATAGCACCAACGCACCTTGTTTTTGGAAATAATCCTGAGACACGGCCCAGTGAGCAAGTACGAGAATCACCAACGGAATGATTAAGGTGATGGCGGCCATGAGCAACCAGGGTTGGCGTTTGCGCTCGGGGCGACGCTCAATAACAAAGGTATAAAGATCTTCTTTGGGAACGCCGTCTTCTTTACGCGCCTCATTAATAATACTTCCTGCGCGAAGGAACAAAGTCCCTTTAAACATACCGTGCGCGATTAGATGATATATGGCCAAGGAAAATGCCCCGACTCCGCATTCCATAATCATAAAACCCATTTGCCCCATGGTGGAGTAACCAAGCGCTTTTTTAATATCATTCTGGGTTAACATTAAAATTGAACCTACTACCGCCGTGACTAAACCAATTGCAAATAGCCAATGCAATACGTCCGTGGTATTGACAAACACCGGGGCAAAGCGGTTAATCAAAAACCCACCAGCATTTACAATTCCGGCATGCATTAATGCCGATACGGGCGTCGGTCCACCCATTGAATAGGGAAGCCACGTATGCAATAAGAACTGCGCCGAACGTGCAAGCGCCGCAATCGCCAGTAAGCTACCTACGATATCCGGTAATGCAAAACCAAAATACACATGTTCACTCGCGTTTTCAGACAAGCCCGCAAAAATGACCGGCAATGACCAGGTTCCATAAGCATGATAAAGAAACCCAGCTGCCAATAGCATAGCTAAGTCACCAATTCGATAAGTAAACAGGGTCCAAAACGCGTATCGGAAAGCGGAAAAACTGCGCGTGTCATAGCCAAGCAGAAAATAGAGCAAGACACCAATTAAATGCCAAGCCACCAACAAGGAAATTAAATCGCCCGCACAAACCATGATAAATAACGAGGCGGTCATTAAATCAAGAAGCACAAAAAAACGTGCGTAGCCCGGCTCCTCGATCATATAGCGAACTGAATATAAGCGCACAATCGCACTAATACCCGCAATGACCAGCGCCATCAAAATACTTAAAGGATCAGCTAAGAGAATTCCCCAATCCGGCCCAAGGGAAACTTGTCCTGAAAGATTGCCACTTAACATCAAAACCAGTAGCACCACAGCGATTAGGAAATTGAGAATCCCTCCTCGTACGCTTATGCTCACGACTTGTTTGCCCAACTTGCTCGAGCCGAGGTGAGTGACTATTGCAGCAACCAATGGGATCAAAGGAAGTAGAACGATAAATTTTTCCATTTATGGGCTATTCCTTCTAATTGACATCCGTATATCGTATTCGATAAATTGAAACACGCTTTGCTAGCTACCGATCGCTAATCGTTGCGCGGTTCATTCGCTCTGGACTCATACGGAAATATCGTTTAGCGTTTGCAACTCACTCCGACTGCAATTTATCCGGTGCTGATCTATGCCAGTTAACATATCAAGGTAAAACCAAAGAGTGAAATAGATTAGAGAGATGGACACTATCGACGAATGTCTATTTTGAACGGTTTGAACAATTACCCAACGAACCTTAGTGACAAAGCTTATTTGCCTTATCAATAATAAGCATTGATCATAGTAAATGTTAATACATTTATTTGTTATATGAGATTAGTGTTCTGATTAAAACTATTGATCTTCCACTCAATGCTAATTTGCAATTTGGTAGAGATTTTTTGCATCGTGTCGCTTTCACTACAAACTGTGAAGGTAGTAAATACGCAAGCGAGTTACGCGAGTGCGCTTCGTTGTAATGTGCACGCCATTGTTTAATGATTGGTCGTGTTTCATAAATATTTCGAAACCCGCTCTGCTTGAAGCAACCTTTTCTAGACTAACCTTTAAAATTAAAAATAAACGCATTTTGGGTCGGCCTGGCGCGTTTGTCAATGTGATAAAGAAACCGAAATTGTGTCCACTAAATTCAATGTATCCGCGAGTTGATCTTAGATTTCTCACTTGATGATTCTTATTCTTTATTCTTCATTAAAACATTTCCGTTTCATTGCTGATTTCTTTTTCTTCGAATTTAACCAGAAAACTCGGCCTTGTCACGGCTTGATTTTGGCTGGAAAGCTTAGAGTCAATTACTTGAAAGTCTTTTAAACTTTTGCCACAAAGCTTTTTATCGAATTAGCCAAATGTTTAATCGAATTAACCGTCACCGACTGGCGACTTGGCGACATTTAATTTGCTAACTATGTTACTATGCCTGCGGATTTAGCATCCATTTTTACAAAGCTATCATCGATGCTTCCATCCGATAGACGAATGATTCGTTTAGCATAGCTCGCATCGGATTCTGAATGGGTAACCATTACAATGCTTGTTCCCTCATTATTGAGCTTACTAAATAAACTCATAACTTCCTTGCCATTATTTGAATCCAAATTGCCCGTAGGCTTATCGGCAAGTAGTAATTTGGAATTACCTACCACTACATGAGTAACGGCGGCACGTTGCTGTTGCCCACATGACAATTGGTGTGACCAATGATTACGTCTTCCTTCAATATTTATTTGCTTCATAACTTTCTTGACCATTTGTTCACATTGAATTGTGGTGACGACGCGATACTTTAGTGGCAGTTCAATATTTTCGTAAACCGTCTATGCATCGATCAAGTTAAAACTTTAAAAAACAAATTCAATATTTTCTTTCCCAATCTCTGCTCTATCACCAACAGACAAACAAACTATTTCCCTACCGAGGAACTCGATTTCACCGCCATCAATCGAATCAAGCATACCAACAACATAAGGCAATGTAGATGTTTCACTTCTTGATGGCGCCATAATGGCAACAAGTTCACTTTGATTATTTTCTAAGTTAGTTTCAGAAAGTACCGTGGTTTCAATTTCGTCCACGCTAAATTTCTTAGTAACGTGTTAAGGTGTAATCATTCCCGTTTACGCCACATTATGTTTTTTAGTCCACATCACAACTTCCTTCATGGTATTCTGTTTTCAAATCTATAATGCTGTTTTCTCATTTTACTTTTATCGATTCCTGATGGAATTTTACAGTTTAGTCCAATCGGTTCCATTTTTGGTATCCTTGATTTTAATACCTCGTTGTTCTAGTTCCTGCCGAATCTCATCCGCTTTGGTCCAATCTCCAGACTGTCGACATTGAAGACGTTCCTCGATTAATGCTGCCTCGTCCGGAGCCAATTGATCGACGACCACATTATCAAGGCTCAAGCCCAATACCGAATCAAATTCCAATAATAGTTTCAATTTTATTTCGCCACTCAACTCTGGCGATCGCAGCATCGTCCAAGTCGTTGCCAAAGCAGAAGGCAAATGTAAATCGTTTCTAACTGAATCCCAAAATTTGTTTTTAAACTCTATGGCTCTAGTGTCTTGTATCGGTACACTCCTATCAAGATCCGCATGAGCTTTTCTCCATTCCAGCACTCTTTCTCGCATCGTTTTCAGACTTGTTTGCGCGGAATCCAATGCACTAAAGCTAAAATTTAATTCAGAACGATAATGTGTGGTCAATGTAAGATAACGATAAGCTAATGGGTCGTATCCTTTTTCTATAAGTGTATCCACTGTTATAAATCGGTTCTCAGATTTAGACATCTTCCCCTTATCTAAGGTTAAAAACGCGCCATGCATCCAATAATTAACCGTTTGATTACCGTGGCAACAGTCTGACTGTGCAATTTCGTTTGTATGATGTACTGGAATGTGATCAATACCGCCACAATGGATATCAAATTTACTGCCCAAATATTTGCTCGACATTGCAGAACACTCGATATGCCATCCTGGAAAACCTTCACCCCATGGAGAATTCCATTTCATGATTTGATGGGGATATTTGGAATCTGAAAACCATAATGCAAAATCCACTTGGTTTCGCTTATTTTCATCAAAGCTTACGCGATCGGTAGATTGTTGATCAGCTAAATTGAGACGGGCAAAATCAGAATATGCATCAAACTTAGAGACATCAAAATAGACATTGCCATGCGCGGTGTAGGCAAATCCTTTTTCAAAAAGCTTCTCTATCATCGTTATCATGTCATCAATATGTTCCGTAGCACGACAAGTTTCGTGAGGTTTTCTTATATTAAGCTGCTTTGAGTGTTGAAAAAAAGCATCTTCATAGTCTCTCGCAATTTCCCATGGCGAACGTTTTTCCCTTTTTGAAGCTAAAGACAATTTGTCTTCACCTTCATCCGCATCAGACTGTAGATGCCCAACATCAGTAATATTCATTACGTGTTTAACTTGATAACCATTTGTCTCAAAAGCGCGTCGCAATAGGTCCTCAAAAATATATGTGCGTAAGTTGCCAATATGTGCAAAATTATAAACTGTTGGCCCACACGCATAGATACCAACATTTCCTTCCACAATAGGTTCGAACTCTTCAATACTTCGCGTTTGTGTATTGTAAATCTTCAATGCTGTTATTCTCCCAAGGATATCGCAGCTATAATTGCAATTTTAGTTAGCCAGCCATTTTGTTAAGACAAAACTTCATGGATTATATCAATCAGCATTCTCGCGACGCAATAACTACTTACCCTATTGCAGATGTAAAAATTAATTCATCCACATTAATAAACGCCTCATAACTTGATAGATTGACTCTATCGCCAACTTCCAAACCTTCAACAATTTCTATATCCTTTGGATTCTGTATCCCAACGGAAACGGTTACTTTTTCAGCTCTACTTCCATCGTTTCTGATGCTGACCTCTCCCCCAAAACCTACCCATCACACCGTATATGTTTTCCAGTGTATATATTTTCATTTCAAATCATGGATTGAGTCTGCTGCATCAATTTTCGTTCCTGAGCAAGACCGCACTGAACAAATAGCTATTTAAATTTACCTAGAACTCATGCAAATTCCCCTTCCCCCTGTGTCAGACTAGTTGTCGCCTAAGTTGAAATCATAGAAACCAGACAGAGGGCGGAAAAGAATGTTAAATGAAACGATATCCATTGGAACGAAAAGTCAGTGTG